>DASSYU010000246.1:0-4849 GCA_035703125.1 Pseudolabrys sp.
TTCGTTGAGCAGTTGCGCCGCATGGCGCAGCCACCGCTTGTCTTGTCCCGAGCCGTCCGTGACCGGCGGTACATAGGGTTCGCCGAACACTTCCTCAGGCAACTGATTCCGGAAAGGCTCCAGCAGCGCGACCTCGGCCGCACTCGGTTTGCCGGTCGCCTTCATCGGTGAATTTTCGAATACCGAATGCGTCCGGTCGTATGAGCCGTACATGATATTTCTGTTGGTCCATTCGAAATCGAAAGCATCGATGAGCGCCTCACGCAGCCGCCGATCTTTGAATTTCTCGCGCCGTAAATTGATAAACCATCCTTGTGCACCGGACGGCGTTGCGTCTGGAATCACCATCCGCTTGACGCGGCCATCCTTGAACGCCGGAAATTCATAACGTGTGGCCCAGGTTCGCGACGTGAATTCCTCGCGGAATAGATAACTCTTTGAGGTAAAGCCTTCGAATCCCACTTCCCGGTCGCGGAAGTATTCGTAGCGGATGGTGTCGAAATTATTCAGCCCCCGGGCGACCGGTAAGTTGGCGCCCCACCAATCCTTGACCCGGTCGAATTCGATGGAATGCCCGATCTGAAAGCGTCCGACCTTGTACGGACCGCTGCCAAGCGGAATTTCCAGCGTCGACTGATCGAACGGTTGTTTGGAATAATACGCACGGGAAAAAATCGGAAGACCGGCGACGAAAAGCGGAACGTCGCGCGCACGCCCTTCGGCAAAACGCACAACAACCGTGCGGTCATCGGCCGCCTCGGCACCTTTGCAGTCCAGTAACTGCTGCGTGATGATTGGGTGGCCTTTCTCCTTCAGCGTATTGATCGACCACGCCACATCGTGAGCCGTGAGCGGCGTGCCGTCATGAAATTTTGCCTCCGGCCGCAGAGTGAACCGGTAGGTTAGTCCGTTGTCGCTTATTCGAACGCTGCGCGCGGCGAGGCCGTACATCGCATCGGGTTCGTCACCCGAACGCACCATGAGCGTCGCGAAGGTAAGGTCCATTCCCATCGCGCCTTCGCCCTTGAGAATGTAACCGTTGAGCGACGTGAAAGTCAGAAATGACCCGTTGTAGCCGCGCGTGGCGACGATTTCGGAATAGATGCCGCCTTTGGGTGCGTTCACATTAACGTAGGTGAAATGGGCAAAATCGGCGGGATAGCTGAGGTCGCCAAAGGCCGACATCCCGTGCCTATCGGCATCCTGGGCGTTGCCGGGAATGACGGAACGGATGCTCGCGCCGGCGACCGCGGCACCGGCCATTACGCTCAACGCATTGCGCCGGCTCAATCTCATGCAATCACGATCTTTGCGGCACTTTCGCCGCCTTTTCCTTGTCCCACCACCAGACCGTCGGAAATGCCGAGCGGCCGTATTTCGGCATGGTTTCGGGATGGCTGAATCGATCCCATCGCGCCGTGCGGACGTAAGGATAAGTCCACTGCGGGACCACATAGAAGTGCCACAACAGAACCCGGTCGAGTGCCTTGGTGGCCGCAACCAGTTCGGCGCGGTCCTTGGCGAAAATGACTTTCTCGATCAGCGCATCAACGGCTGGATTCTTGATGCCGATAAAGTTACGCGAGCCGGGGCGGTCCGCCGCCTGCGACCCCCAGAAGTCGCGCTGTTCGTTACCCGGCGAAAGCGACTGTGGCCAGCTAGCGATGATGACGTCGTAGTCCCACTGACGAAGGCGATTTTCGTACTGCGCCGCGTCCACCACGCGCACATTCACGTTCATGCCGAGTCGTTCGAGTGACGGTTTGTAGAACAGGACGAATCGCTGGGTCGCTGAATCATCTACGAGAAACTCGAAAGTAAACGATTCGCCGGTTTTGGAATCGACCAGTTTCGTGTTGCGAACCTCGTACCCGGCGTCGCGAAACAAGCCGAGGGCCTGCCGAAGATTGTCCCGCACCGCCTGGGGCGTACCTCCAACCGGATTGGTGTAGGGTTTTGTGAACAGATCCGCCGGGACTTTGTCGCGGATACTTTCCAGGATCTCCAGTTCCTTGCCTTCCGGCAGACCCGTTGCCGCAAGGTCGGTGCCCTGGAAATAGCTCGCGATGCGCGAATACTGTCCGGAAAAGAGTTGCCGGTTCATTTCCTCAAAATCGAAGGCGAAATTGAATGCACGGCGTACCCGTGGATCCTTGAATTTGTCGCGCCGGATATTGAATACGAAAGCCTGCATCACCCCGCGGTCACGAACCGGAAACTCCTCGCGCACGACGCGCTTCTCGCGGACAGCCGGGAAATCGTACGCCGTGGCCCAATCCTTCGCGCTGTTCTCGAATCGCCAATCCAGTTGGTCGCCCTTGAAGCCCTCGAGGGCGACCGTCGGATCACGGAAATATTCGTAGCGGATCTGCTGAAAATTTCGCGTTCCGATGATGACGTTGACGTCCTTGCCCCAGTAGCCATCCACCTTTTCGTAGACCAGCGTGCGGCCCGGAGCGAACTCCGCGAGCTTGTAAGGTCCGCTGCCAAGCGGGGGCTCAAGCGTGGTCTGCGAGATGTCGCGTTTGTTCCCGTTCTTGTTGGTGCCTTGCCACCAATGCTTCGGCAGGACCGGCAGCTGCCCTACGATGTGAGGCAACTCGCGGTTACCGGGCCCATCAAAGGTGAAGGTGATCTCGCGCTCTCCGGTCAGCTCGACCTTTGTGACATGCCGATAGTAGGCGCCATAAAACGGGCTATTCGTTTTGAGAACTTCAAAGGAGAATATGACGTCGTCCGGCGTCACCGGCTTGCCGTCATGCCAGCGCGCATTGGCTCTCAGGCGATACGTCACTGCTGAGTGATCGGCGGGATGGCTGACGGCTTCTGCAAGCAACCCGTATGCTGTCGAGACCTCGTCAAGTGCCGGCGTCATGAGCGTTTCGATAAACAACTCTGAGCCGGCAGCGATGCTGCCTTTTACGCCGGCGACGACCGTATTGAAGTTGTCGAACGTGCCGAAGGCGCTCAGCCGCACGGTGCCGCCCTGCGGAGCCTGCGGGTTCACATAGTCGAAATGCTTGAAACCTTCCGGATATTTGATGTCGCCGAACAATGACAGACCATGCTGCCACATCTTGGTTTGCGCTTCGGCTCGGGACAACGAACCGAGGCCAATGGCACTAAAGGCCGGCATTGCAAAACTTGCGGCGCTGGCACGCAAAACCGACCGGCGGCTGAAATTCATGCAATTGCTCCGACGCACAATGTACCGACCGAGATGCAATTACCGCCGATTATGTCGGTTTTTCGATTCACCGCCAGCGGGTGCGGCCTCGCGCCCACTACGTAACGGTCACAAATCCGTGGCCAAACGCCGCAAGAAACGCAAACGGCCGGACAAAATTGCCCGGCCGTCTAAATGAAATATTGGTAATGGCGGCTATTTCTTGGGGGCCTCTCCCGCAGGCGGACCTTCCGCAGCCTTCGGCAGCGGAACAGGATTGTCCGCCAGCGTGCGCAGATAATCGATCACGTCGGCGCGCTGCTCGGGCCTTGATATTCCGGCGTAGGTCATTGCCGTTCCCGGGACATATCCGCGCGGATTTGCGAGAAACTTGTTGAGCTCGTCGAAGGTCCATTTTCCGCCTTTGGCCTTCATTGCGGCCGAGAAGTTGAAACCGCCACGGCCTTCCCCGCGATCGCTCCCGACAATATTCCAAAGATTGGGGCCAACGCGGTTGGGGCCACCCTTCTCGAAAGTGTGGCAAGCAACGCATTGCTTGGCGGTCGCCTGACCTTTTTCCACCGATGCCTTTGCGAGAAGGGTTTCGATCGGCTGCTCCGGCTCCCTGGCCGCTCCGGCTTTCTCGCCCCCGCTCGGTTCCTTGACGGCAATATTGAACCCAGGCTTGACCGGCTTCTCCGGCGCGAACAGGGCGCCAGCGCCGATATTCAGCGAGAGTAGGACCAGACAGGTGCCGAGAACGGCGCCGAGGATCTTGTTCAGTTCGAAGGAATTCATCGAATTTCGGCTCCCGAAGCGGGGCGTGACGGTGCGGAGCGGATACCGCCAGGGACCTGGCGGCGGCGATGAGATACCGGTTTGCCTGGTCTCTGGCAACCCGTATAAGCGCCTGCGGCATTTTCGACCAGCACCCCGATGCCCAATACGCTCATCCTCATTCCCGCACGCTTTGCATCGACGCGGCTGCCCGGCAAACCATTGGCGGACCTGCACGGCGCCCCGATGATCGTGCACGTCCTGCGTCGTGCGGAAGCCGCTCGTATCGGCGATGCCATCGTCGCAACCGATTCGGAGGCGGTCGCCGCGGCGGTGGAAAAGGCGGGAGGCCGCGCGATCATGACACGCAGCGATCATGAGTCCGGCTCTGATCGCATTTACGAGGCGCTCGAAGCGATTGACCCCGAGCACCGTATCGAAATCGTCGTCAATGTTCAGGGAGATTTGCCGACCGTCGGCGCTGACGATATTCGCGCCGCGCTCAAGCCGCTCGCTGACAGGAATGTCGATATTGCAACGCTGGCTGCCGTCATTGCCGATCCCGCCGAGCGGACAAACCCCAACGTCGTCAAGATGTCCGGCCGCGAGATCGCACCTGGCCGCCTTCACGCTACAACCTTCACCCGGGAAAATGCAGTGGGCCCCGGACCGCACTATCACCACATCGGGCTTTATGCCTATCGCCGCGCGGCCCTTGAACGCTTTGTAAAGTTGCCGCCGTCGGCGGGAGAGCGGCGCGAGAAGCTGGAGCAGCTACGGGCGCTGGACAACGGCATGCGCATCGATGCGATGGTCGTGAAGAGCGTGCCGCTCGGCGTCGATACGCCCGAAGATTTGGAAAGAGCACGCAAACTGCTCGCTGGTTGACTCGACTGCCAATGTCTG
>DASSYU010000391.1:0-3505 GCA_035703125.1 Pseudolabrys sp.
GACCTGCGCGATGTTCATGTCGGCGATCTTGACGCAGAGCGCTTCCGGCTTGAGGCGCGCGCCCTGGCAGGCCTTGCAGGGCACGTCGGTGAAGTATTTCTGCAGGTCCTCGCGCGCCCACTCGCTTTCGGTTTCCTTGAAACGGCGCTCGAGATTGGTGATGACGCCCTCGAACGGCTTCTTGGTGGTGTAGCCGCGCAGGCCGTCGTCGTAGACGAACTTGATGTCGTCCTCGCCGGAGCCGTAGAGGATCGCGTCCTGCGTTTTCTTCGGCAGGTCCTTCCACTTGGTGTCGAGCGCGAAGCGGTAATGCCTGGCGAGCGCGTCGAGCGTCTGAATGTAATAAGGCGAGGACGACTTCGCCCAGGGCGCGATGGCGCCCTTGCGCAAAGTGGCATCGCGGTCGGGGATCACGAGATCCGCATCGATATGTTGCTCGAGCCCGAGGCCGCCGCATTCCGGGCAGGCGCCGAACGGATTGTTGAACGAGAACAGCCGCGGCTCGATTTCGGAAATCGTGAAGCCGGAGACCGGGCAGGCGAATTTCTCGGAGAAGATCAGGCGCTCGGCATTGGCGTTGCGGCCGCGATTAGCGGCGGCGCCGGTGGCCTTCGAGTCGGCGAGTTCGACCACCGCGAGGCCGTCGGCGAGCTTCAGGCACTGCTCGAGCGAATCGGCGAGCCGCGCGCCGATGTCGCCGCGCACCACCAGGCGATCGACAACAACATCAATGTCATGCGTGAACTTCTTGTCGAGCGGCTTGACCTCGCCGATCTCGTAATAGGCGCCGTCGATCTTCACGCGCTGGTAACCCTTGCGCAGGAATTCGGCGAGCTCCTTTTTGTATTCGCCCTTGCGGCCGCGCACGGCCGGCGCCAGCACGTAGATGCGGGTGCCCTCCGGCAGCGCCAGCACGCGATCGACCATCTGCGAGACGGTCTGGCTTTCGATCGGCAGGCCGGTCACCGGCGAATAGGGCACGCCGACGCGCGCCCAGAGCAGGCGCATGTAATCGTAGATCTCGGTGACGGTGCCGACGGTCGAGCGTGGATTCTTCGACGTGGTCTTCTGTTCGATCGATATGGCAGGCGACAGGCCGTCGATCTGGTCGACGTCCGGCTTCTGCATCATCTCGAGAAATTGCCGCGCATAGGCCGAGAGCGACTCGACGTAACGGCGCTGGCCCTCGGCGTAGATGGTGTCGAAGGCGAGCGAGGATTTGCCCGAGCCCGACAGGCCGGTGAACACGACGAGACTGTCGCGCGGGATGGCGACGTCGATATTCTTGAGGTTGTGCTCGCGCGCGCCGCGGATGGCGATCTGGCGGGCATCGCGGGCAAGCTTGGTGTTACGTTCGGCCATTGCGTCGGGACTTCGTATTCGACCTAGGGACTTGCTACAGGACTTAGGTTTTTCAGCACTCAGGCAAAGACCCGCCGCCGGCCCGGCAAAATGCGGGGCCGTTCGGGCCTGCGTTCAACGGACGTAGGCAGAAGGCTGACCCTTTGCCAGTCCGAAGACCAGACCGGGCCCGGAATCGCGGTTGAAAACCGGTGCAAAAGAGATTAGAACATAACAAGAACGGCCCTGCAAGGCGCCGTTTCCGAACGCCTCACCGGCGCGAAAAAGCCTCTGTGGATTAGGGGCAAACGCGCTGCCGCCCTCTATGGACAGCATGGGGCGAAGTCTAGGGTGAGTTTGTTTCATGTGGGGCTACGCGCGGCACGCGGCCCTCAAACGGCGGGGGTCTGGCGGCTTCCGGTGAAGCCGCACGCGTCATCCGCCACGCTGAGAGCAGCAAGGAGCGTACTATGGCAGGCAGCGTCAACAAGGTCATTCTCGTCGGCAATCTGGGCGCCGACCCCGAAGTCCGCCGCACCCAGGACGGCCGCCCGATCGTCAATCTGCGGGTCGCGACCTCGGAGAGCTGGCGCGACAAGAACACCGGCGAGCGGCGCGAGAAGACGGAATGGCATCGCGTCGTGATCTTCAGCGAGGGTCTCGCCAAGATCGCCGAGCAGTACCTCAAGAAGGGCTCGAAGGTTTATCTCGAAGGCGCGCTGCAGACGCGCAAATGGCAGGACAAAGACGGCCAGGACCGCTACTCGACCGAGGTCGTGCTGCAGGGCTTCAACTCGGCGCTGACGATGCTCGATCGCGCCGGCGGCGGAGCAGGGGCCGACAATGGCGACTTCGGCTCGGCCGGGCCGACCGCCGCGTCACGCGAGCGCAAGCCGGCGATGGCCGGTGCCGGCGGCAAGCGCGACGACATGGACGACGAGATTCCGTTCTGAGCCCACAACCCCGCTCGTCCCCGCGAAGGCGGGGACCCAGGGCACCAATTGCTGACGTTCTCGCTTGTATCTGGACCCCCGCTTTCGCGGGGGTGAGCGGAACTAAGTGTCATTTTTTCTCCACCAACACCGACATCACCAGCGAGCAGAAGCCAGCGAAGGCGATCACTGCATTCACCGCGTGCGAAACCTCCCATTGCCAGCGTAGCTGCTGCCAGTCGGCCGGAACCTCGGTCCAGTTGTTGGTCACCTGGTTGGCCGGAAACGTGAAGGCAAAAAAAATCACCAAGGTCGCGACCAGGCAAACGAGATTGACCATGACAAATACGAAGGCAACGCTGCCCGCGCATGGCCCAGGCGAGCGCAAGATTTGCGAAGACCGCTCCGAACAGCACGATGCCGAACAGCGCCCAGCCGCGGTAGATGTTCTGCACCACGAAATAATTGGCTTCGCTGAGAAAAATCTTGTTCGGCAGCGCGAACAGATGCGCGCCGAGCGGCACGAACGCCAGTGCGGTCAGCACGATTGCCAGAAATTTGAGGGTTCTCACCCGGTCACAGTTCCAGACTGGACGCGCCCCTCAACCTAAAATGTATCAGCCTGAAAAGTTCCGCACCGAAGTCGGGGCGTTGGCCGTCCTTTACGCCAGTGCGGCGCGCACGCCATCGATGACAAATTGCACGGCGAGCGCCGCGAGCAGCACGCCGAGCAGGCGCGAGAGCACGATGTTACCGGTGACGCCGAGCAGCCTTTCGATGCGCGTGCAGAGTAAAAAGACCGCGCCGCAGAGCGCGGCGACGAAGGCGATGACGGCAAGCAGGATTGTCAACCGCATCGGGTCACCCTCGCTGCGGCCGGCGAGCAGCACGGTGGCGGTGATCGCGCCGGGGCCCGCCATCAGCGGAATGGCGAGCGGGAAGGCCGCGACGTTGCGCACGTGCTCCTCGATGGCATGTTCCGCCTGACGCGACTGCCGCTCGATGCGTAGGCCGAACACCATTTCGAAAGCGATCGAGAACAGCAAAAGCCCGCCGGCAATTCGGAACGCCGGCATGCCGATCGAGAGCGTGCGCAGCAGCCAGTCGCCGATCAGCGCGCTGCCGGCGAGGATGGCCGCGGCAATCACGGCGGCGCGCAGCGCCACGCTGCGCCTTGCGCGCTTCGGCAACCCATGCGTGACCGCGAGATAAGACGGCACGAGGCCGATCGG
>DASSYU010000557.1:0-2142 GCA_035703125.1 Pseudolabrys sp.
CTAGAGCTTGTTCGCCGTGAAATGCACGGCTCCCTCCCGCGACTGCTGGTCATGTCTGCGCTCGGCGGCCTTAGCACAGCGGCGATTCTCGCGGCCATCAATGCCGGACTGCAGGGAACCGGAAGTCTATGGGCGGCTACCTTGTTTCTGGTCGCGCTGTTTCTATTCATCAAGACTCAATATTACGTGACGATCACGACGACGGCCGAGATCGAAGCTATCATTCACAAAATCCGTTTGCGCGTGATGGATCACATCCGGCGCTCGGAGCTTCTTTCGCTCGAGGCGATCGGTCGCTCGAGGATCGTAGCTGCCATCACCAGCGATACGGCCATCCTGACACAGGCAAGCAACATGCTTTGCTTTTCGATTCAGGGCGCGGTGCTGGTTTTCTTTGTTGCGATCTATGTGGCCTTTCTTTCGCTGGCCGCGATTGTCACGACGATCGTGATCATTGGCGTTGCGGGGATAATCTTTCACTACAAGAACCGGCGTCTGGCGGCAGAAAAGCAAAAGTCGGCGGAATGGGAAGGCCGCCTGTTCGATCGACTCACGGACTTCCTCGACGGCTTCAAGGAAGTGAGGCTCAACGCGGCGCGCAGCATGGAACTCTTCGAAGACGCCAGCGAGGTCTCGAGAACCGCGGCCAATATCAAGATCAACAGCCAGGCGGAAACGTTCAAACTGATCGTGACCTCGCAGGTGTCGATGTACGTCCTGATCGGCGCGGTTGTTTTTGTCGCGCCACAATTCAGTGAAGCGCTGGGCGGACTGACGCTCACAAAGACCACGACCGCTCTGATGTTCATCGTGGGCGCATGCTTTGGGCTTGTTCAGGCAATCCCGATCCTGCTGAACGCCAACGCTGCGGCGGACCGGATCGAGCAGTTGGAAATCGAGCTGCAGGCGACAGCGTCCGCACTCGACGCCGCAGCGGCCGCAGCGCCAAGCCGATTTGACGCGATAGAAATGACAGGCATCCAGTTTCGCTATGTCGACAAGTCTTCCGAAGCAACGTTCAAGATCGGTCCGATCGATTTCAGCCTGCATCCTGGCGAGCTCGTCTTCATCACCGGCGGTAACGGCTCCGGCAAATCGACTTTCTTGCGGGTGCTCTCGGGGCTGTATCCGCCCGATTCCGGCCAGATCCGCCTCAACGGTCAGCTGATCGGCGACGAGACGCGGGACAAATACCGCTCTCTGATGTCCGCGATATTTTTCGACTATCATCTCTTCCACAAACTCTATGGCGTTCCCGATCCGGACCCAGCTGAGGTCGATCGGCTGTTGAGGCAGTTCCGGCTGGATACAAAAACCAGCCTGACAAAAGGCGAGTTCCGTACGCTCGACCTCTCGGGCGGGCAGCGCAGACGCCTTGCGCTTATTGTGAGCTTGCTGGAGAAGCGCCCGATCCTCTTGCTGGATGAGTGGACGGCGGAACAAGATCCTGAATTCAGGCGCAAATTCTACGACGAGCTTTTGCCCGAGCTGATGGGAGCCGGGGCAACCGTGGTGGTCATCACCCATGATGACCGCTATCTCGACGAGCTCCATTTGCCTGCGCGCAGAATTCGCATGGACGAAGGCCGAATAGTCGAGCAGCATTCGATTTCTTAGTAAGGTTGGGTGAGGGGGAGGCTAGTAATGGCGTCGTATTACCTGGGTTCAACTGACGGAGTGCCGCAGAACGCGCGCGCGTTCCGTCGGTTTATCCGCCGCCATTTCCCCAGCCTGACCATCATGCTGCTGGCAGTGATGCTGGTCGGGACCTTTCTGTTTCCATTTATCGTGATCACGGTGCCGAGCGGTCAGGTCGGCGTTCTCTGGAAACGGTTCAACAGCTATGACCTTTACTGCTGGTGCTTTGTTGGCCGAGGCACGATCGTCGACCCGCGCGAGCTGCGGGACGAAGGGCTCCACGTGATCTGGCCTTGGGACAAATTATTTCTCTATAATCTGCGACTGCAGTCCAGAACGCAGACTTACAACGCCATTAGCAAGGATGGCGTTGTCGTCAATGCCCAGATCAACATGCGCTATCAGTTGCTGCACAACTACGTCGGCGTGCTGCATAAGTTCATTGGACCGAATTATCTTTATTCAGTAGTGGACCCCGAAATCGGCAGTCGGGCGCGAGAGGTC
>DASSYU010000569.1:0-2095 GCA_035703125.1 Pseudolabrys sp.
GGGTACGGTGCGGTTTCGCAGATGATGCACTGG
This sequence comes from Pseudolabrys sp., assembly GCA_035703125.1. Classification (GTDB taxonomy): domain Bacteria; phylum Pseudomonadota; class Alphaproteobacteria; order Rhizobiales; family Xanthobacteraceae; genus Pseudolabrys. The sequence continues at coordinate 34 of DASSYU010000569.1, forward strand.
TTCACTGTGGCGCTGGTGATCCTTGCTTGGCTCCTAGGTCAGTTCGACGATGTTTTTCCGAAAGGCGCAGCGCGCGCGGCGGGCCTGTTCGTGCACATTTCCGCCGGACTTTCGGTGATCGGTATTCTGGTGCTGCGGTTGTTTTGGCGGCTCGCCGATCCGCCGCCGCCAATCGAACGAACGATCTTCGGTGAATGGCTCGACCGTGCCGGGCGGCTGGTTCACTACGTCCTTTATGCGCTGCTGGTCGCCGTTCCGGTCTCCGGGATCGTCCTGCAATTTGCGCGCGGCGATTCTCTCCCGCTGTTCGGCCTGGCCGAGATCGTTTCGCCGTGGACCCGCGATCGTGCGTTCGCTCGCTCGGTGAAGGAAATCCATGAAGTGACAGCCAACGCGCTGGTCATCCTCGCCGCGTTTCACGCCGCGGCCGCGCTTGTCCACCATTGGGTGCTGCGCGACCGCACGCTTCTGCGGATGCTTCCCCACTCCCGCCGGTCATAACCGGTATTGAAAACACGGAAGGGTCGATCATGAACACGTTTCCGGTTCTCAGGTTTGCCGTCGCGGCAGGCCTCTTTTTCTCCCTGCACGCGGTGATCATCACGATCTGCGCGATGGCGGGCGTTCCGGGCATGCGTCCTTTTGCCGAGCTGCTGACGCAGTTCTACGGCCCCTACGGCTACTCAATTTCCGCGACAGGCGTGATCATGGGCGCTATTCTCGGATTCTCGGAAGGATTCTTCCATCTCGGCATCTTCGGCCTGATCTACCGCTGGCTGCCGATCCGGCGCTGATACAGGTTGCTGATGCAGATTAAAGAGAGGCGCCCGTGAGCACGGCTCTTTCCGTCAATCGCATCACGCGTCGAGCGGTGATGCTCGGCCTCGGCACATTGCTGCTCGGCTGTTCCGGTTCGGATTTCGACGTCCTCGAGCAGGGAGGGTTCGGCGGTCGCGGCGGCTCTGGCTATGGCGAGCTCGTCGATAACGGCCACCGGATACCGGCGGTCGATATGACCGAGGTCGATCGAGGCCTGTTGCGCGCGGTTGTCCGGTATAGCGGCCAGTATCGCCCGGGAACGATCGTTGTCGATGTCGAAGGCCGCCGTCTCTATCTCGTGACCGAGAACGGATTGGCGATCCGCTACGCCGTCGGCGTCGGGCGGGAGGAAGCGCTGAATTTTCGCGGCTCCGCCGTCATCGGCAGGAAATCGGAATGGCCGTCCTGGACGCCGACCGAAAGCATGATCGCGCGCATCCCGAAATACAAAAGATATGCCGGTGGCATGCCCGGCGGGGTTGCCAACCCGCTCGGCGCCCGGGCGCTCTATCTCTACAGGGATGGCCAGGACACCTATTTCCGCATCCACGGCACGAATGAACCGGAATCGATTGGTCAGGCGGTGTCGAGTGGATGCATCCGCATGCTCAACCAGGATGTCATCGACTTATATACACGCGTGCCGGTTGGCGCTCCGGTGGTCGTCCTGCAGCAGTCCCCGAAAATCGCCGGTTGACTCAAAGCACTGATGCTGCGCTGGACCGGTTGACTGCCGTCACCCGCCGCCTGGCGGCCGACACTTTGACGTCACGCAGGCATCGCCAGATCTTTCTCGGCGTCACCGGCAGGCCGATCGCAGCCGGGGTTTTGCGGGGAGCCCGGGAGATGCTTCGCCACTGGACGATCATCCAAAAGCCGGGAAGATTGCCTCCGAAAGCAAGTCCTGATCGGGGTAGATCGTGACGCGCATCCTTGTGACCGGCGCATCGGGCTTCGTGGGGCGTGCTCTGGTCACCGAGCTCGCCGGCGCCGGACATTCCGTGCGCGCCGCGATGCGGCAGCCGGCCGACATATTCCCCCGCTCGGTCGAGGTGATCGCCGTATCGGATCTGACGCGCCCGGTCGAATGGCGCCCGCTGCTGCGGGACATCGACACGGTGGTTCATCTCGCCGGCATCGCGCATGCCGGGCCGGAGATTGCCGAGCAGGCCTATGACCGGGTCAATCGCCTGGCGACCGCCGAACTGGCAGGCGCTGCGAAAATCATGGGCATCAAACACCT
>DASSYU010000039.1:0-3891 GCA_035703125.1 Pseudolabrys sp.
ATATGTCCGCTTATGACCCAAAGCGGACATCGATAACCCCTTCCGGTGTACTGGTCTTTGCCGATACGATCGCCTGACTTTAGCCTCGGGGCGGCAATGAGGCGGCGCGAGTTCATCTCTCTTCTTGGCGGTGCTGCGGCCGTATGGCCGGTTGTAGCGCGCGCGCAGCAGAGCGAGCGCATGCGGCGCATTGGCATCATCCTGCCCCAAGCCGCGGACGATCGGGAATTTCAGGCCTGGGTCGCGGCGTTCCTGCAGGCGCTGGCGCAATTGGGCTGGAGCATCGGCCACAACGTGCGCATCGACACCCGCTGGGCCACGACCAATGCCGCCGAGATTCGCAGGCACGCGGCGGAATTGGCCGCGCTCGCGCCGGACGTCATCCTGGCGCACGGCGACTCGACCGTAGGGCCCTCACTGCAGGTGACCCGCACCGTGCCGATCGTGTTCCCGATCGTCTCCGATCCAGTCGGCGCCGGCTTCGTCGACAGCCTGGCGCGGCCGGGCGCCAACGCCACCGGTTTCATGATTTTCGAATACAGCATCAGCGCCAAATGGCTGGAGCTGCTCAAAGAAATCGCGCCGGGCGTGACGCGCGCGGCGGTCCTTCGCGATCCCACCATACCCGCCGGGATAGGGCAGTTCGGCGTCATCCAGGCCGTGGCACCGTCACACATGGTGGAGGTCAATCCGGTCAACATGCGCGACGCCGGCGACATCGAGCGCGCCATCGTGGCTTTAGCGCGCTCCGGCAATGGCGGTCTGATCGTGACGGCGAGCGGGCCGGCGTTTGCTCATCGCGATCTGATCGTCACGCTGGTGGCCCGCCACAAGCTGCCCGCTCTCTACTTCGACCGCTCCTTCGTCGTCGCCGGTGGGCTGATCTCCTATGGGCCTGATCGGATCGACCAATACCGGAAGGCCGCCGGCTACGTCGATCGCATCCTCAAAGGCGAGAAGCCGGCCGACATGCCGGTGCAGGCGCCGACCAAGTACGAGCTGGTGATCAACCTTAAAACCGCAAAGGCACTGGGTCTCACAATCCCGCCTGCAGTGCTCGCCCGCGCCGATGCGGTGATCGAATAACTATTGCTGCACCGCATGAGTCCGCTCTTGGCCCTTAGCGGACATGCGCCAGTGCGCCGCACATGTCCGCTTTCGGGGGCGAAGCGGACATTGTACGGAATGCTCCCCCGAGCTTGAGGAAGGCGGGACAAACCAGTTACGAACGCTTTGCTTTTCTTTGAAGCGCAGCACACCTGATGAGATTGCTATGACCAAAGGATGGCTTCAACGCCTGCAAAACTATCTGCGACATCTATCTCATTGGCGTCAGATATCGACAGCGCCGTACAACCAAGAACTGGAATTGCGCATTACCGAAAATGGAGAGACTGTAACTCTTGAATTCCCCTGTCTGCGTACGAACGAAGAGGCTTGGATTAACGTAGACCTCGGCAGCGAGATCAAAGTTCAGCCGACCGAATGGCGCATCTGGCAGGGCGGAAAATCGCCGGAACCTCATCACTCAAAGATTAGGCTCGCCGCTAAACGGGCGCTAACTCACCTATATCTCCGGCGTGCCAAGCCGCGTGATACCGGCAACGAAGAAGCGCCATGAAAGCGGACATCGAGGTTTCAGCGCCGGATCGGCTGGTCATACGAGCATGCCGTTTTAGATAGGGTGCGGCGGCGCAGCTTGCCGCCTGCTCCTCAATCGTGCAGCGTCCGCGGCATCGCAGCGGAGAAGTCGCGTGGCCCACCCCGAGCAAATCAACGCCGATCAACTTGCCTTTTGGAACGGGCCGGGCGGCCATACATGGGTGGTGCGACAGGAGCACACCGACATCCCCTTAGCGCCGGTGACGGAGGCATTGCTCGCCTTCGCCGCGCCACAAACCGGCGAACGGGTGCTGGATATCGGCTGTGGTTGCGGCGCGACCACGTTGGAGTTTGCGCGTGCCGTAGGTCCTGCCGGGCGCGTGGCGGCGCTAGACATCTCCGGGCCGATGCTGGCTGAGGGACAGGCGCGCGCCAGGAATGCCGGCATTGCCAATATCGCCTGGCGGCAGGCCGATCCAGCCATGGCGGCCCTGGACGCATACGATTTGCTGACGTCGACCTTCGGCGTGATGTTCTTCGGCGACCCCGTGGGGGCCTTTGCCAACATGCGCTGTGCCGCCACCCCTGGCGCGAGAATGGCGTTTGTGTGCTGGCGAGCGCTAGCCGAAAACCCGTGGATGGAGGTGCCGATGAACGCGGTCTCTCGCCATCTGCCGCCGCGGCCTAAAGCAGTCCCGAACGCCCCCGGAATGTTCGCCTTCGCCGATCCTGAGCGCGTGTCCGAAGTTCTCACCGCAGCCGGCTGGGCGGCACCGCGGCTCGAGAAGCTCGACCTCGATTTGGACATCGCCGCTGGCCGCGGGCTGGGGGAGGCTGTGGATCAGTCGACTAAAATCGGTGCCGTCAACAGCTGGTTGCGCAACCAGCCGACGGACGTCGTCTCAGCCGCCATCGCGTCCGTCCGCGCGGCGCTGGCGCCGCATGTGGACGGCGCGAGCGTGCGCCTTCCCGGTGCGATGTGGCTGGTCAGCAGCGCGCCGACGAGGTGATCGAATAGGTGGAGCTGATGTCCGCTAATGGCCCATAGCAGACATGAGCTATTGCGCCGCACATGTCCGCTTTCGGGGGTAAGGCGGACATCAGAGAGCCATGAACAGCCGCTCTAATGTATGTCCGCTCTTGGGGTAAAGCGGAAAAGCAATGGTGTGCCAAACTGCGCCTGATGATGCAAAGCACTTGTCTGGTTTTTCTTGCGTGCGGTGTCCGACCCGCTTTGGCAAAGCCAGCAGTTCGGTTCGAAGCCGATCCTTCTTGAGTTGCAAGGAGTTGTGCCTGTCACTATGGTGCGCCCGGCGCGCTTGGGTTAGACATGCGCGGTCATCCACCCCGATCAACCGTTATTAAAACCTGAAATAGCGCACGCATGCTTCGCGGTATTCACAAAGCCTCCTCGACCTGGCTCGGCAAGGCCGCAATGGCCGTCGTGATGGGCGTCATCGCGGTCAGCTTCGCGATCTGGGGCATCGGGGACATATTCCGCGGCTTTGGGCGCAACGCGGTGGCCACGATCGGCGGCACCGAAATATCGATCGAGCAATTTCGCCAGTTCTACAACGACCGCTTGCAGCAATTGGGACGCCAGGTCGGGCAGCCGATTACGCCTGATGAGGCACGCGCCCGCGGGCTCGATCGCCAATTGCTCGCGCAATTGGTCGCCGAAACCACGATCGACGAGCAGGCCAAGCAGCTGCGGCTTGGTATCGACAACGCCGAAATTGCAAAGCGCATTACATCGGATCCGTCGTTCCGTGGCGCCAACGGACAGTTCGACCGTCAGCGCTTCGAACAGATTATCCGCCAGGCCGGATTCACCGAGAGCCGTTTCATTGAGGAGCAGCGCCGCTCAATGCTGCGAAGGCAGCTTGCCCAGAGCATCAACGGCGATCTGAAGGTTCCCGCCACTGCGCTGGCTGCACTAAACCAGTACCAGAACGAAAAGCGGCAGATCGAGTACATCGCTCTGGGGGCTGCCCAAGCGGGAGATGTCCCAGCGCCGACACCCGAGGTCCTGAATAAATATTTCGACGAGCGAAAGACGCTGTTCCGCGCGCCCGAATACCGCAATATCACGTTGCTTTCCCTCGCCCCTTCCGAACTCGCGAAGCCAGATGCCGTCACGGACGCCGACGCCAAAGCTTACTTTGAGCAGCGCAAGGACAATTACGGCAAGCCGGAGAGGCGCGAGGTCCGTCAGATCGTTTTCCCAAAACCCGAGGAAGCCGCCGACGCACGCGAGCGCATCACAAAGGGCGCGAAGTTCCACGATAT
>DASSYU010000234.1:0-2019 GCA_035703125.1 Pseudolabrys sp.
CCCCCGTCCCGCCGCACCGCCCAAGCTGCCACGCCCGTGGCAAATGCCGTGCTCAGCGGGACCGCGCCGGACATCATGCCAGTGGTGGGCGGCAAAAAAGGGGCCTGAGCAGGCCGTTTTTCTCGTCGAAGGAGCGCATTGAACAATGCTGGTGCTCAAGCGGTTGGTTGCATTCATCATCATGGGCGTGACGGCACTTTCGGCAGGTGCGGCGCTTGCCGCGACAGCCGGCCAACCGGAACCCTGGCAGCTGGGGCTGCAGAAGGGTGCAACGCCGGTGATGGACGACATCATCTGGTTCCATGACTTGCTGTTGTGGCTGATCACGGCGATCGCGCTATTTGTGCTCGCGCTGCTCGTCATCGTGGTCGTGAAGTTCAACGCGCGGGCCAACCCGACTCCCTCACGCACCACACACAACACGACGATCGAGGTGCTCTGGACGGTCGTGCCGGTGCTCATCTTGGTGACAATCGCAATCCCATCGTTCCGCCTGCTGTTCTTCCAGCTCAACATGCCGAAGGCGGACGTGACGGTGAAGGCGACCGGTAAGCAGTGGTTCTGGACCTACAGCTATCCGGACGACAAGTTCGAATTCGACTCGCTGATGGTGCAGGACAAGGATCTCAAGCAGGGTCAGCTGCGCCTGCTCACCGTCGACAATGAGATGGTCGTGCCGGTGAACAAGGTCGTCCACGTGCTCACGATCGGCGCCGACGTGATCCATGCATTTGCGGTTCCGTCGTTCGGCATCAAGATTGACTCGATCCCCGGCCGCATCAACGAGACCTGGTTCAAAGCCGAGCGTGAGGGTACATATCACGGTCAGTGCTCGGAGCTTTGCGGCAAGGATCACGCCTTCATGCCGATCGTCGTACGGGTGGTGAGCGACAAGGACTACACGGCGTGGGTCGAGCAGGCGAAGAAGAAATACGCGATCGATGGCAGCCGTCCGAGCGCGGTGGCTGCGGCTGACGGCACGAAATAGCGAATACGCGGGCGACAACGACGAGTCGAAGGACAATCAAGATGGCGAGCAATACGGCTGCGGCACACGGCGCACACGATGCCCACGAGCATCATCCGACCGGTTGGCGGCGTTTCGTGTATTCGACGAACCACAAGGACATCGGCACGATGTACCTTGTGTTCGCGCTCGTTGCCGGCGTAATCGGTGCCCTGATGTCGGTCGCTATTCGCATGGAATTGCAGAATCCCGGCGTGACGATCTTCCCGACGCCGCATGAATTCAATGTGTTCGTCACCGCGCACGGCCTGATCATGATCTTCTTCATGGTGATGCCGGCGATGATCGGCGGCTTCGGCAACTGGTTCGTTCCGCTGATGATCGGCGCGCCGGACATGGCCTTCCCGCGCATGAACAACATTTCGTTCTGGCTGCTGCCGGCTTCGTTCGCGCTGCTGCTCACTTCGGCTTTCGTCGAGGGCGAGCCGGGTTCCAACGGTGTCGGCGCTGGCTGGACCCTATACGCGCCGCTCTCGACCAGCGGGCATCCAGGTCCGGCGGTGGATTTCGGCATTCTGTCGCTGCACCTGGCCGGCGCATCCTCGATTCTCGGAGCCATCAACTTCATCACGACCATCTTCAACATGCGCGCCCCCGGCATGACGCTGCACAAAATGCCGCTATTCGTGTGGTCGATTCTGGTGACGGTGTTCCTGCTGCTGCTGTCGCTGCCTGTGCTCGCCGGCGCGATCACCATGCTGCTCACCGACCGCAATTTCGGCACGACGTTCTTCGCCAATGATGGCGGCGGCGACCCGATCCTTTACCAGCATCTGTTCTGGTTCTTCGGCCATCCGGAAGTTTACATCCTCATTCTTCCGGGCTTTGGCATGATCAGCCAGATCGTGGCCACCTTCAGCCGCAAGCCGGTGTTCGGCTATCTCGGCATGGCTTACGCGATGGTTGCGATCGGCGGCATCGGCTTCGTGGTCTGGGCGCATCACATGTACACGGTCGGCATGTCGACCGGCGCGCAGGCCTATTTCATCGCC
>DASSYU010000338.1:0-5392 GCA_035703125.1 Pseudolabrys sp.
GCCGGACCGCTGACGATCCGGCAATTCAAGGGCGGGCAATCGAACCCAACTTACCTGCTGGAAACGCCACGACGGCGTTACGTGCTGCGCCGCAAGCCACCCGGCAAACTGCTCCCCTCCGCCCATGCGGTCGATCGTGAACACCGCGTCATTCGCGCGCTGTACGCGCAAGGCTTCCCGGTCGCGGAGCCGCTGCTCTATTGCGCCGACGAGAGCGTCGCGGGAACGCCGTTCTACGTCATGGACTTTGTCGATGGCCGCGTGTTCTGGGAGCCGCAAATGCCGGGGATTGACCCGGACGAGCGCGCCGCCGTCTACGACTCGATGAATGCGACAGTCGCGATGCTTCACGGCTTCGATCCCGCGAAGATCGGCCTGGGCGATTTCGGCAAGGGCGAAAATTACGTCGCGCGGCAGGTCGAACGCTGGTCGAAGCAATACCGCGCGTCCGAAACGGAAAAGATCGACGCTATGGAGCGCCTGATCGATTGGCTGCCGAAGCACATTCCGGCCGGCGGCCCCGTGCGGCTCGTGCATGGCGACTACCGGCTCGATAACCTGATCGTCGCGCGTGGGGAGCCGAAGGTCATTGCCGTTCTCGACTGGGAATTGTCGACGCTCGGCGATCCGCTCGCCGACTTCAGCTATCACCTGATGACGTGGCACATGCCCTACTCCGAAAGCGCGGCGGGAACGGCGACGCTTGCCGGGCACGATCTCAAGTCGCTCGGCATTCCAACGATGAACGATTACGTCGATACTTACGTCGCGCGCACGGGACTGGATCCGCGCCCTCACCTTCCCGCCTATCTTGCCTATAATTTCTTCCGCATCGCCGCCATTCTTCAGGGCATCATCGGCCGCGTGCGCGACGGCACCGCGACCAGCGAATTCGCGCCCGGCAAGGCCGAGATGATCCGGCCTTTGGCGGATAAAGCCTGGAATTTTGCGCTCCAGGCCTGAACAGCACCGGAACGGTCAATAAAACCTTTCGCGGCAACGTCGGATTTGGCGCTGGCCGGACGGACATCGTTGAGAGCTGCGGGCTTATTTTTCCGCCGGAATTGGAAATGACATTCATGTCGGGCAGCACCATAGGCATTCAGCTCATCATGCCGAAGACCGAAACATCACCGAAGGCAACACCGGAGCAGCAGGCCAGCGAGCGCGAGGCTGCCGCGCAGCCGGTCGTAAAGGCACCGCCGCCTCCCGGCATGGGCAAGATCGTCGACAAGGTCGCGTAGCCGCCAATCCAGCTTCGAAAATCTATCGCCGCGCCTGGAAAAACTCTTTCAGCAGCGATGCGCATTCGCTTTCGCTAATGCCGCCGTAGATCTCGGGGTGATGGTGACACGTCGCCGCCGCGAAAAACCGCACGCCGTGCTCGACCGCGCCGCCTTTGGGATCGGCAGCGCCGAAGTAGAGCCGGCGGATGCGCGCGAAAGATATCGCCGCCGCGCACATGGTGCAGGGCTCCAGCGTAACATAGAGATCGCAGTCGGTGAGCCGCTCGCTGCCCAGCTCGGCAGCCGCCGCACGAATGGCAATGAGCTCGGCATGCGCAGTCGGGTCGCGCTCTATGAGCGTGCGGTTGCCGGCGCGGGCGATCACCTTGTTTTCGCGCACAAGGACGCAGCCGATCGGCACCTCACCGCGCGCGCCGGCGGCGCGGGCTTCCTCCAAAGCGACCGACATGAACGAAGGCGATGCCATGCACTGTCACGGCCAGGCTTGTACCGGCCACCAATTTTATGCCGCTCCGTGTATAAAGACGTGGATGCCCGGCACAAGCCAGGGCGTGATGAAGTCTGCGAATGGCCGAAAAGACTGACATGCCCGGCGAGCGCATCGCCAAGGTGATCGCCCGCGTCGGCCTCGCCTCCCGCCGCCAGGCCGAAGCCTGGATCGCGGCCGGCCGGGTGGCGGTCAACGGCGCGGTGATTTCCTCGCCCGCGCTTAACGTCACCGCTGCGGACCGGATCGTGGTCGACGGCGCGCCGCTGCGGGCGCGCGAGCGCACGCGGATGTTCCTGTACCACAAGCCACGCGGGCTGGTGACGACCCACTCCGACCCGGAAGGCCGCGACACGATCTTCCGCGCGCTGCCGAGAAACCTGCCGCGGCTGATCAGCGTCGGCAGGCTCGACATCAACACCGAAGGGCTCCTGCTGCTCACGAATGACGGCGGGCTCGCGCGCGTGCTGGAATTGCCGGCGACGGGCTGGCTGCGCCGCTACCGCGTACGCGCGCTCGGCCGCGTGCGGCAGGACGCGCTGGACCGGCTGCGCGGCGGCATCACCATCGACGGCATCCGTTACGGACCGATCGAAGCGACGCTCGACCGAGAACAGGGCGCCAATGTCTGGCTGACTTTCGGCATCCGCGAGGGCAAGAACCGCGAGGTGCGCAAGGTGCTTGAATCGCTCGGCCTGAAGGTGAACCGGCTGATCCGCGTCGCGTTCGGGCCCTTCGACCTCGGCGATCTTGACGACGGCGCGGTGCGGGAAATCGAAACATCAGAGTTGCGCGCAAAGCTTGGTGAACAGATCGTCGCCGACTCCGGCGCCGATTTTGATGCACCGGTGCTGGAAGAGAAACCGGAGCAGCCCTCGCCACGCCATTCGCGGGAGAACCGGCGGCCGGAGCGCCGTAGCAAGGAGCGTCCGAACGACAAGAAGGTTGCGCGACGTCGCGACCGCTCGAGCGGTCCGCGCCCGAAATATCCGAGACCGCGCGCATGATCCCGAAAAGTGGGAACCGGTTTCCCACCTTCGCGAAGCCCGCTCCGGCGGGCGAAGCAAGGTCGGATAAGGTCATCCGCGAACGGAATGAGCTTTGATGCGCGTCGTCGGCGGAAAACTGCGCTCACGCCCGCTCGCCGGACCGAAGTCGAACGCGGTGCGGCCGACATCCGACCGGCTGCGCGAGGCCTTGTTCAACATCCTGATGCACTCCTACGGCGATCCGGTGACCGGCGCGCGCGTGCTGGACCTGTTCGCCGGCACAGGCGCGCTCGGCATCGAGGCGATCTCGCGCGGCGCGGCCTATGCGCTCTTTGTCGACGACGGCGTGGAGGCGCGCGCGCTGCTGCGCGACAATGTCGAGACGCTCGGGCTTGGCGGCGTCACCCGCATCTTCCGGCGTGACGCGACCAGGCTTGGTCCGGCGCATCCGATCGAGGCTTTTTCGCTGGTGTTTCTCGATCCGCCTTACGGCAAAGGTTTGGCCGAGAATGCGCTGCTGTCGGCGCGCGAGGGTGGATGGCTCAAGTCAAATGCCTTGATCGTCGTGGAGGAAGCGGCCGATGCCGGCTTCAAGCCGCCGGAAGGCTTCGCCGAGCTCGAGCGGCGGCGCTACGACGACACTGAATTTGCGTTCTTGCGGGCGACCTGAACCGCGCTTACCGCCTGCCGAAAAGCCGCTCGATATCGGTCAGCTTCAGCTCGGCGTAAGTCGGCCGGCCGTGATTGCACTGGCCGGAATTGGGCACCGACTCCATCTCCCGCAGCAGCGCGTTCATCTCGGCCGGCTTGAGCCTGCGCCCGGCGCGAACCGAACCGTGGCATGCCATGGTCGACGAAACATGCATGAGACGCCGCTCCAGCGGCAGCGAATCGTCCCATTCCGCCATGTGCTCGGTGAGGTCGCCGATCAATCCCCTGACATCGACCTCGCCGAGCATCGACGGCGTCTCGCGGACCGCGACGGCGCCAGGACCGAACGATTCGATCACAAGGCCGAAACGGGCAAGCTCTTCGGCACGCGCGGAAAGCCGTGCGGCATCGGCTTCATCGAGCTCGACGATTTCAGGGATGAGGAGGATCTGCCGTGCCACGCCGGATTTTTCCAAGGCGGCTTTCATGCGCTCATAGACGATGCGCTCGTGCGCGGCGTGCTGGTCGACGATGACGAGCCCATCGCGCGTTTGCGCGACAATGTAGGTTTCGTGCAGCTGTGCGCGCGCAGCCCCGAGCGGCCGGTCGATCTGGTCGGCAGCGGGCTCGAAGCTCGCAATCGCCGCATCCGCGGCCGGATCCCCGACATCGAAGGTAGCCTGCGTGGCTTCCGCCAGCCCGGCAGCAGGGCCACGCATGGGCGCGAAACCGGATGGCCGCGCCGGCGAGCGCCGCCAGTCATAGCTGCCCCGCCGCGCCACGGCGGCCGGACGGAACGTTGCGATGGTTGCGCTGCCGCCGGTCGTTGCCGCGCGCTGGCCTTCGCGCATGAGCGCGTCCTTCAGCGCATGGACAATCAGCCCGCGCACCAGCGCGCCGTCACGGAAGCGCACTTCGGTCTTGGCCGGGTGAACGTTCACGTCCACTTCGCGCGGATCGAGCGATACGAAAAGCGCCAGCACCGGGTGGCGGTCGCGCGGCAGATAGTCGGCATAGGCCGCCCGCACCGCGCCGAACAGAAGCTTGTCGCGCACTGGCCGCCCGTTGACGAAAAGATATTGCCCGAGCGAATTGGCCCGCGACAGCGTCGGAAGGCCCGCAAAGCCCGTGACCCGCACGCCTTCGCGCTCCGCATTGATGGCGACGGCGTTGGCGCGGAAGTCGGAGCCGAGAACATCGCCGAGCCGCGCGAGCTCGTCGCCGCCCGCGGCCGCGCCCCAGGTCATCGGCGCGCGCTCCTCACCGGCCAGCGTGAAGGAAACGTCCGGCCGGCTCATGGCCAGCCGGCGAACGACCTCGCGCACGGCTTCGGCTTCGCTGCGGTCGGTCTTCAGAAACTTCAGCCGCGCCGGCGTGGCGTAGAAAAGATCTTGGACTTCGACCGTCGTTCCCTTCCCCAACGCTGCCGGCTTCACGTCCGATTTTTCGCCGGCATCGACAGTGATGCTCCAGGCATGCGGTTCATCGGCGTGGCGCGTTGTGATGGTCAGACGCGCCGCCGCGCCGATCGACGGCAGGGCCTCGCCGCGAAAGCCGAGCGTGCGGATCGACAACAGATCATCATCTCTTAGTTTCGACGTTGCATGCCGCTCGACCGCAAGCACGAGATCGCGGCGAGGCATGCCTTCGCCGTCATCGCTGACGCGGATCAGCCGGCGGCCGCCGCCATCGGTGAGCACGTCGATGCGACGCGCGCCGGCGTCGAGCGCGTTCTCGACGAGCTCCTTCATCACGCTCGCCGGCCGTTCCACCACTTCGCCGGCGGCGATGCGGTTGACGATGGCCTCGGATAGCTGACGGACGGGCATTTTGCGGGCGCCTGCTCGAATCGCCCAGACTGTACCGGCGCATAGCGGCCGCCGGGAGGCATCGCGGTGGAACTGCCCCCGCTATCCCAAGGCCATAGGCCGGTGGTCAGTCCCAGGCCGGGCGGGTCCGGCGCAGGCTCTTGATGCCGGAGCGACGCTTCTTGGCCTCGAGCCGCTCCTTGCGCTGGG
>DASSYU010000357.1:0-7084 GCA_035703125.1 Pseudolabrys sp.
CCGTGGATCAACAAATTCTATATTTTGGATCTCAAGCCCAAGAATTCGTTCATCAAGTGGTGTGTGGATCAAGGTCACACGGTTTTTGTGATCTCGTGGATTAACCCCGGTGCCGAACTCGCCGACAAACAGTTCTCGGACTACCTGCTTGAAGGGCCACTCGCGGCCATTGACGCCATAAAAAGGGCGACCGGGGAAAGCGAGATCAACGCCCTTGGATACTGTATAGGTGGCACCTTGGTCGCGAGCACTCTTGCCTATCTGGCGGCTACAAACAGCACACGCATCGGCGCGGCTACGTTACTAACGACACTCCTCGACTTTGCCGATGTCGGCGACATCTCGGTGTTCATTGACGAACCTCAGCTGCAACTTGCAGAGGAACACATGCATCGTCTCGGTTACCTTGAGGGCCACCACATGGCCGAAGCGTTCAATCTTATGCGTGAAAATGACCTGATATGGTTCTTTGTCGTGAACAACTACCTGCTGGGCCGAAGCCCGGCCCCCTTCGACATTCTGTATTGGAATTCGGATGCAACGCGCATGCCTGCGACGATGCAGTCATATTATCTGCGAAACATGTATCACAAGAACGTGCTGAAAAACGCCGGCGGAATTACGCTCGCAAACGTCCCCATCGATCTCCGGAAGATCAATATTCCCCTCTATTTCTTGTCGACCCGCGAAGATCATATTGCTCCGTGGCGTTCAACATTTGCGGGAACACAGTTGGTCTCAGGTCCGGTTCGTTTTGTACTTGGTGCATCCGGCCACGTCGCCGGCGTGATTAATCCGCCTTCGGCTAACAAATACGGCTATTGGACCAACGAGAACCTGTCGGCAGGGCCGGAGACCTGGCTTAAGGCGGCCACATATCACCAAGGCTCGTGGTGGACCGATTGGGCAGCCTGGATTGCCAATCATGGTGACGGACAGGTTTCGTCCCGCGAGCCGGGCTGTGGCAAACTCGCCGCAATCGAGAGTGCCCCTGGGTCGTACGTCAAGGTGCGCGCCGCCGCGGCAGCTTAAAGTTAGACCCCGGCTCGATTGACTCCTTCACCGGTCAGGAGTGGCGGCGCGCTTGAGCGCATCCCAAGCCGTTTGATTTGCGCGATCAAAGGCCGCGCGCGATTCTACCAATGCGCCGTTCAGGGCGGCCCAAGATTCTGTCCCTGCACGCTTCAGCTCCTGCAAATTTTCTTCCGCCTTTGAGGCGTCAGCTTTCATCCGCGTCACGGCGGCATCGATGTCGGAACGCCGGTGCACGGCTAGTCCTGTTGCCGCTGTTTGGATTTTCTCCGCCGCATCGCGCCAGGCTCTCAATTGGGCCGCGGCGGCATCCTAGAATGTCGTCTGTTGTTGCTGGATCTGCTTTCCGAAAGTTTCGACATACTTTTTGACTTCTGTCTCGAACCCGTTCCAGGTGCCCTCCAACTGGCTTTTGGTGTGCAGCCACATTTCCTCGCCAGCATCCGCCTGTTTTTTGGCGGTTTTCTGGAATTCATCGCGTTTTTTGTGCAGGTCGGCGATCAATTGCTCGGCTCTTATTCGGGAATCGGCCTGAACTTCGCCGGCTTTCGCCTCGAGCGAGGTCAATATGGCATCCATTTCATCGATCCGCTCTTTGGCCCAGTTGAAATAGAAATGCATGCTGCTTTGGGCGGGCATAATTACCTCCATCTTGCAGGCTTGTGATAAAGGTTCCGATGGATGGCACGGCCTGTCTTTGACGTATGTCAACGAGAGGCCTCAGCAGGCTAGATCCTGCTCTATCGCTTACTGAAAAAGCGAGCGGTCGCCAGACCCATCGCCAATGCTCCTATAACGAAGCCACACGACGCTGACGCCTGCAAAGCTTCGATCATCTGCCCGTGATTGAACAGCACAATCATCTCGAACGCATAGACGCCTGGCATCATGATAACGACCGGCGCTACCGTCATCGCTACACGCGGTACGTTGTAACGCTGGTCGGCCAGGACCGCTACGAGGCCGATAACGAGGGCCGCAAAAAATGCGGCTGGCGCCAGCATCATACCTGCATCGGTCAACGCCAACCGAAGACTGTTCGCGCACAACGCCAACAAACCGGCTGCCAGCGTCATACGCGACGAACTGTTGAACAACATCGCAAAAGCACCGCCTGCAACAAAGCTGGCGACCGCTCCCAGCAAAAGCGTTAGCGAATATGCGAGTTCCGGTGGCGGCTGACGCGACAGATCAATACCGGCGATCGCGATGACAATGCTGAGGCCCAACGCGACCGCCAACAGAATCATGGTGCCGTATGCCAGGCGGCTGACCCCGGCGATGGTCTTGTACTG
This sequence comes from Pseudolabrys sp., assembly GCA_035703125.1. Classification (GTDB taxonomy): domain Bacteria; phylum Pseudomonadota; class Alphaproteobacteria; order Rhizobiales; family Xanthobacteraceae; genus Pseudolabrys. The sequence goes on from DASSYU010000357.1 coordinate 2,328, forward strand.
CAATAAGTCGAAAAGCCCGCCGACCAAAGGAAAACCAGGCACTAGGAACAGTACCGACGCCATGAATCCGGCTGGAAAGTTCGCAATTTCGAGGCCGACATTTCGCATCAGCGCCGCTAACAGCACATAAATTCCCGATGCGGTCAGCGCTGTCAGGGCAGAGGTACCGTATTGATTGTATCGATTGCGCGACAGCCACATGCGGAACCACTGGCCGATCGCGCCGGCAATTCCCGCGGCGACCAGTTCAAATGCTGCAGCACCGTTAATAAACGCAAACCCACTGCTGGCCGCCCCGACTGCCACCGTAACAAGCCACGCTGAATATTTGGGTGGCTCCGATTCTATTTTCGCAAGCTTTTCCGAAATATCGCGCGGCGTAGACCCAGACCCCACGGTCCTCGCAAGCTGTTCCAGATCGCCAATACGCGAAACATTGACCGCCGGCGGCCCGATCTCGCGCATGACCGTGATCCATTCGCCTGATCGGCGAGCAGTCACAGTGATACTGTCGAGTGACTGGCTTACAGACACGGACTCGAGGGCCAGCTTCCGGGAGATGACCTCAATCCAGTCATGCGTGCGGGCCGCGGTATTTCCAGCGCGCAACATGGCGACGCCGAACCGCAGCAACGCCTCCACAGCGTCGTCTGCCGGCGAGAAATGAAGGCTATCCCTGGTACCGCGATGCGAGGTCACGCTGGATTGTGACGTACCAAGCGACGTCCGGCCAGTTCATTGACAAAGGTCAACAGCAGGGCCGGCAGGCCACCAACCTGGCGGGCTCAGTTGCTCCCCCGGTAGACCTGAATATCGAGATCGCGGATCTTCTTGCGCAACGTATTGCGGTTCACTCCCAGGAGGTCCGCAGCACGGATCTGGTTGCCGCGCGTAGCGGCGAGCGCGGCCGTCAGGAGCGGGAATTCAATTTCCCGTAGAATCCGATGGTAGAGCCCGGCCGGCGGCAGACCATCCTCGAACTCGGCAAAATACGCAGCGAGATGGCGCTCGACCGCACCGCTGAGGTTATCACCGGCGCGTGCCTCGCTCCCTCCGATCGGCGCCGTCGGCTGCGACAGCTCCTGTTCGATGACCGCTGCCGTGATGGTTTCCTGCGGATAGAGCGCCGCAAGCCGGCGCGCAAGGTTCTCCAGTTCGCGCACATTGCCCGGCCACCGATGATGCTTGAGCTGTTCGAGCGCAGCCTGGTCGATCTGCTTCGGCGGCAAGCCTTCGCGTTGCGCCTGCGCGAAAAAGTGTCGGATCAAATCAGGAATGTCTTCGGCGCGTTCGCGTAACGGCGGTAGACGCAAGGGCACCACGTTCAGCCGAAAAAAGAGATCCTCCCGGAACAGGCCTTGCTGGATCAGGATCCGCAGATCCTTGTTGGTTGCCGCAATGATCCGGACATCGCTCTTGATAGGCGTGCGCCCGCCGACCGTCGTGTATTCGCCCTGCTGGAGCACGCGAAGCAGCCGGGTTTGTGCCTCCATCGGCATGTCGCCAATTTCATCGAGGAACAGCGTGCCGCCCTCCGCCTGCTCAAACCGGCCCGCGCTGCGGCTGTTGGCCCCCGTGAAAGCGCCCTTCTCGTGGCCGAACAGTTCCGACTCAATGAGATCGCGCGGGATAGCCGCCATATTGATGGCGACAAATGTCCCGGCGCGGCGCTTGCCGTAGTCGTGCAACGCGCGCGCGACCAGTTCCTTACCTGTACCTGATTCACCCGAGATCATGACGGTCAGGTCGGTTTGCATCAGGCGCGCCAGCACACGGTAGATTTCCTGCATGGCCGGCGAACGGCCCACGAGCGGAATTCCCTCGAGGTCTTCGTTCTTCGGAGGGGCGGTCCGCGGCTCTTTCGGCTCGGCCAGGGCGCGTCCGACGATCGAGATCAACTCCTTGAGATCGAAAGGCTTCGGCAGATATTCATAGGCGCCGCGTTCCGATGCGCGGATCGCCGTCATGAACGTGTTCTGGGCGCTCATCACCACGATCGGAAGATCAGGACGGGCCTTTCTAATCCGGGGAATGAGGTCGAATGCATTTTCATCCGGCATCACGACGTCGGTAATCACCAGGTCGCCGTCCCCTTGCGTGATCCAGCGCCACAGCGTGGCGGCATTCCCGGTCGAGCGAACCTCATAACCGGCCCGTGACAGGGCCTGGTTGAGTACCGTGCGGATCGCTGCGTCGTCGTCGGCTATTAAGATGCTTCCCGTTGGCATGGCTGGTCTCAGGGGTGGGCCGGCAAAGCATTGTCGGCGATGTCGGCAATGTCGCCGTCGCCGCTGTAGATCGGCATCAGGACGCGGAAGATCGTCCGCCGCGGCTGTGATTCACATTCGACGATGCCGCCATGGTCGCCGACGATTTTCGCGACCAGCGCAAGGCCAAGTCCGCTCCCGCTCGGTTTCGTGGTGACGAACGGGTCAAACAAATGCGGCATCAGGTCTTCGGGCACGCCGGGCCCGTTGTCCTTCACGCAAAATTCAAGCGGCAGCGAGACGCGCGCCTTGCTGCCCGGCACGGCAAGCCGTACGCCCGGGCGAAACGCCGTGGTCAGCTGAATTTCACCTTCGACCGCCTCGGGACCGATCGCCTCGGCGGCATTCTTGATGAGATTCAGGAAGACCTGCACCAGCTGGTCGCGATTGGCGAGAACCGGCGGCAGCGACGGGTCGTATTCCTCGACGAACTTGATCTGCCTGCCGAAACCAGATTGCGCGAGCCTTTTGACGTGATCGAGAACGACGTGAATGTTCACCGGCTCGCGGTCAACGGGCCGCTCATCCGCAAAGACTTCCATGCGATCGACGAGCTTCACGATCCGGTCCGTCTCATCGCAGATCAGCTTGGTGAGCGGCCGGTCCTCGTCGCCTGCCGCCTGCTCGAGAAGCTGCGCCGCGCCGCGAATGCCCGACAAAGGATTCTTGATTTCGTGCGCCAGCATGGCCGCCAGTGCAATCACCGAGCGGGCGGCGCCGCGATGCGTGAGCTGGCGGTCCATCTTGTCTGCGATCGTCCGCTCCTGGAGCATGACGACGACGTGCTCGGTGTATTCAGGCAGCGGCGCGACGTAGAGGTCGACCAGGCGCTCGCCGGGATTGCGTGGCGTTGCCAGGTCGACCTTGTATTCGTTGACTGCCGCTCCGCGCTGCCTCACCTGCTCGATCAAGGTCAGGAGCGGCGAGCCGAACGGCACGAGCTCGCGCAGCAGGTGCCGGCGCAGCATGGCTGTCGAGGCCTCGAAGAATTGCTCCGCCGCGACGTTTGCATCGGCAATCTTCCCGTCGGCGGAAACCATGATCACCGGATGCGGCAATGCGTGCAGCATCGCGTCCGCCGGCGTGTTGACCATCGCAGCAACTGCCTGCGCGCGCGTCATGCCGCCGCTCTCCAGGCAAAATCATCGAACGCTTCCGCGAGATAGCGGCGCGCACGGGCCGGCTCATCAGCCGTGAGCACGCGTCCGCGATGGCTCTTGAGAATTTCTGGCGCAGCCGCCGCTGTCGCCGCAGCATGATCAAGCGCCCAACCAAGGTGCTTGCGCGCATGCCGGCGTCCGATCGCCAGGCCATGGTGGTCCAGCATCTCGTCGTAGAGGCCATCGATAAGCCGATGCTGATCCGCCAATGATGGCGCCTGCTCGCGCGCGCCCGTCGCCAGGTAGCGCGCGATCTGGCCCGGCAGCCACGGCCGGCCCTGTGCGCCGCGCCCGATCATGACGGCGTCGGCGCCGGAGATCGCGAGGGCTTCGACCGCATCGTCGCAAGATTCGATATCCCCGTTGACGACCACGGGAACCGACACCGCCTGCTTGACGGCACGAACCGCGACCCAATCGGCGGCGCCGTTGTAGAACTGGCAACGGGTGCGTCCGTGGACGGTGATGAGCTTGACCCCAGCAGCCTCGGCGCGGCGCGCGAGATCGGGCGCGTTCATGGTCGAGCCGTCCCAGCCAAGCCGCATTTTCAAGGTCACCGGGACACGAACGGCGGAGACCGTCGCCTCGATCAGGCCAAGGGCATGATCAAGGTCCCGCATAAGCGCCGAGCCGGACGCCCCATTGGTGACCTGCTTGGAAGGGCAGCCCATGTTGATATCGACGATGTCGGCGCCCTGCGCCTCGGCGATCCGGGCGCCCTCAGCCATCCAATGCGCCTCGCACCCCGCAAGCTGGACGACGTGGATATCGACGCCCCGTCCGTCACTGCGCACCGCTGCCTCCCGTTCGCCGCGAACAAGGCCGGCGCATGCGGTCATTTCGGACACGACGAGGCCGGCACCCAGCTCCTCGGCCAGCCGGCGGAACGGCGCATCGGTAATTCCGGACATGGGCGCCAAAATCACGCGGTTCGGCGCCTGCGTGGAGCCGATGTCCAGTTTCTTGGTCGGAAAGCTATTGTATCCCAATGCCTTAACCTGTATGCCTACCATTTAGGCGTCAGTTCTCGATGCCCACACTTTAGCCAATCGCAACAGCAAAGCAAGTGCTGCACTGCAAAAAATTGTTCATGCACGGCCACCCAGGATCGCTGCGTTTGCGGAATGGAAATAACGCGGTAAAGGCAACGGTCTTTGGAGACGCAAATGCCGCAAGTCGCAGCTGTTGTGGTGGCCGCCGGCCAGGGCCTGCGCGCAGGCGGCGACATGCCCAAACAGTTCCGCGAAATCGGAGGAGCGTCCTTGCTCCGCCGCTCGTTGTTGGGCTTTGCCAGCGTCCCGGCCGTCAGCGCGCTGCAGCCTGTCGTTCG
>DASSYU010000070.1:0-4272 GCA_035703125.1 Pseudolabrys sp.
GCGGCACAGCGATCGTTCATTTGAAAATTAGCGACGATGCCGCTCCCATCGATCTGAATGCCCTTCGTATCCTGGCCGCCGATGTCCAGCACCGTGCGTGTTTGCGGATACATCATGTGGGCCCCGAGGCCGTGGCACAGGATCTCCGAGCGGATATGTTCTTTGGAAAACGGAAGAGTCACGCGGCCATAGCCGGTGCCGACGAGGTAGGTCTCTTCCAGATCTATGGCGAGCGCGCTCTCGATCATCTTCTGGATATCGGCGGCAGCTGCTTTGACCGACGATTCCGTTGCCAGTACGCGCCCAAGCGCCCGTCTGAATTTATCGCTCAATTCGCCGGCCGGCGGTCTATTTTCAACCTCGATGATCGACTTGTCATAGACGTTGAGCAGCAGGTCATAGGGCAAGCCAGCGGCGCGCGCGACCTCCTCGGCGTGGGCGTGGTAGCGCGATCCAGCAATATCGCGGAAAAAGTCGGATTTTCGCTTGGCACCCGGCGCGTAAAGTTCGGGCGCCTCCGTACGCAGCCGCTTGAAGACTTCGGCAAGCGAATCTTTCACACCGGACGCGACCTTGGCGAAACGCTCGCCTTGGATCTGACCCACGCAGGTTTGCTCAAGGTCGTCGAGCTGCTCGAGAAACTGCTCAAGGCGGAAGGCTCGCTCGAGCGCACCGAGGAACGTGTCTAACTCGACTTGCGCGTGGGCCTCGGTGAGTGCCCGGCGGAACAGCGTGAACTGGCCGTCGACACGCGCCTCCTGGCTGGCTACTCGTGCGGCTGTCGCATAGTTCGAACGAGAGTTGGTGATACCGTGACCGACCACCTTTCGATCTTCGTCAAGCAAGACCGCCTTGGTCGTCGTCGAGCCGAGATCAATGCCGACGAAAGTCTTCATCCATGCCTCCTCAAGCCGCTGCGGCCGCGCCGGCGCGTTTCTGGTCGATCATCTGGAAATAGCTTTCGAGACGGTTCTTGATGTTCGCCGCCGAGAAATAGCGGGGATCAACCAGGTCGGATTCGACGAACGCCGCCGGCTTGCCGGTGCGCTTCTCGACCTCACGCATCATCAGAAGTTGTCCGGCCGAAAAGCTGTTGCAGCTCTTGATGGAATTGATCAGGAGCCCGTCGGCCTCGTATTCGTTGATGTAGTTGACGAGCATATCGATGCGCATCGGCAGGCTGCGGTTGGTGTAGACGCCAAGGCAATACTCCGCCAACGTTTCCAGTGGTTTGTCGGGATCGTGCCGGAATCCGAAATCGTAGACGCCGCCGACCTTGGTGTAGCTAGACGCGACTACAACTGCGCCCTCGTCGTAGAACATCTTCCAGAACTGGCGGAAATTTGTGTAATTGGGTGGTCCCTCGACAACCAGCCGGTATTTTTCCTTGCCCATGTCGCCGTCGGGCGTCACCGGGCCCTGGCCTTTTGCCAGGCGGTCATCGACTTCCTCGCGAAGAAAGCGGTAATAGTCGATCGCGTCCTCAGTGCCGCGGAAGGCGCCGAAGATCGGTCCGATGTAATAAATGCCGCCGAAATAGGCATCGATCGGCGACGGCTTGGCCTTAGCGCTTTGCAACACCCGTACGAGATCGTCCTCGGCCTTAGTCGATTTTTTCAGGTACTCGCGCAGCCGGTCGATATCGAACTTGACACCGGACACGCGCTCGAGCGTCGGGATGACTTCATCCTTCAACTGCTTCACCATGTAGTCGGTCATGTTCTTGGTGATCTTGCCGTCGCCCATGTAGGGCGTGTGCAACATGATCGTTTCGCACTTGTACTGCTCGCGCAGCAGTTCGAACCACTTCATGAAAGTGAAGCAGCCGGTGTAGGAGAGCAGTAAAACGTCGGGGTTTGGAAATTTCTTGCCGTTGGGAGCGAGGTTGCCCTTAGCCATCATGCCAATGTCGGACTTCACGTAGGTGCAAACGTCCTCCGAATGCCCGATTTTCTCCGCCTCGAGCACAAAGCTGCCACTGGTGCGACGCAGCCCGTTCTGGATGGCATTAACCTCGGGCAGATTGTTCACGAGGTCGAAGCACATGAGCAGCTCGTTGAGATTGCCAGGCACGAAAGTGGCAGCCACCTTAGCGCCGGTTTCGGGGGCACTGGTCAGGCGATCGTAGTGCGCCGCCATCATTTCTTTCTGCTTCACCATGGAAGCATCTTTGATGACCTCCTTAACGGGCGCCCTTGACGTGACAATCTTGGTTGCCGTGTTCATGCAGCGCTCCACAGTTTGATTGAATCAGCGAATGTGCCAGCCTGCTCCCTGATCGGCTGCATCTGGCCGGAATTTTCCGCGTACTTGAATGCGATGTAAGGAATACCGGCATCCTTGAGGACGTGCTGCAGCATCGGTCGCTCAAGCAATGCAGGATCGCAGAAACTGGGCGCCGCGAAGATCACGCCTTCCGCACCGCTGCGCTTTACCGCACGAACAAGGTGTTGGCCTTTTTCCTTCTGATTCGGCTCGTACTTGGCCGCAGTCGATTCGGAATGATGCAGGAAAGCGAGCGCCAGGTTTCGTAGCGGGTCGCCTTCAACCGGGACATCGCCAATGAGCCAACGGGTCACCAGCAGCAGATCGTCATCGACGACGTAGCAGCCGGAAAGTTCGAGCGACTTAATCAGGTTAAGCGGCGGTTGCTCGCAGAACATGCCGGTCAGCACGATGCGGCAATTGTCGCGCTTTGGCCGCTCCTCGGCATGGGCCGCAGCAAGATATTCGCGCAAGAGCGCGGAATGCTCCTCGACCGGAAGCACGAGGCCAGAGCGCACCATCAGATAAACTTCGGCGGCGGGAGCCTGCCACGGCCGTTCGACCCTGAACGCGTACAGCTCGCGCACGAGTTTGCGATTCTCGTTGTAAACCGCGATTGACCGGTGCAGCTCGTCATCGGAAATCGGCTCGCCGCGAAGCTCGCCGAGCGCAAGCCTGAGTTCGGTCAGCTCGTTGATATAGAAATTTCCTCCCGTATCGTCGCGATAGTTCTGCGGAACGTCGAAATAACGCGAATAGACATGAGGGAACATCAATTTCCACATGCCGGACAGATTCCGGATCACGTCACAGATCGACGGAAACAGCATCCCATCGACGAAATCGAGGCGGCCAGAAACCCCAAGCTCAATGGTCGAGCGCGGTATGCGACAGATGTAGCTTTGATAGTAGGCGTCGCCGTGGATGACCTCGAGTTGGTCACCACCGCCGACAATGCCAAGCGGCAGCATCCCCGCCGCGTGAATAATCTCGCGCGGCACATAAATAGGCATGTAGCCGATCACTTTGCGGCCTGGCTTCGCCGACTTCCACTTTCGTGCGGAGGTAAAGGATAAATCCTCAAACAGCTCGCTGGCGCGAGCGACTACTTCTACAGTTGACGAGGGGTTTACCGATGTTGCCATTGGGGCGCTCTCTTCGCGATGAAGGCTTCAAGACCAACCACTGCGTCATGGGTGACCATGAGTTCATCGAGATACAGTCGTTCGACGTTGCGAATTTTGTCCTTGACGCGGGCGATGTAGTCGACCCGAGCGGCCTTGACCGCATAGCGCAGTGAACTCGCGCTCTTCGGCTTGAGATGTTCTTCGAAATAGGCGAGAGCGGCGCGTTCCGGATCGTCGGCGACTTCGTGGGCGATGCCAATGGCTGCCGCTTCGTTGCCCGTAATGCTACGGCCCGACACAAGAAGATCAAACGAACGCACCGGGCCGATCAGCTCCGGCAACAGACAAGAGGCGGCTGGCGCAAACACGCCAAGCTTCATTTCCGGCTGCCCAAGCATGGCATCGGGGGCGACGAAGATGAGGTGACCGGCAAGTGCGACCTCCAGACCACCGCCGAGACATTGGCCACGTATCGCCGTCAGCAATGGTACAGGGCATTCGATCATGCGCAGCACCAGGCGATGTAACCCCTCGATCATGGCCGCGCATTGCTTCGGCAAATGCTCTTCCACGCTGGCACCGAAACTGAAGTGAGGCCCTTCGGCGTCGAGAAGCACTGCACTGATTTGGCCACCCCTGACATGTTCGGACAGTGCTGCATCAAGTGCGGCAATCATGGCGGCATCGATGAGATTGGCCTTGGGGCGACTGAGCCGAAGACGCAATAACCGGCCTTCTCCCTCGAACCAGATTTTGACAAGCTGCGTCACAACTATGTCCTCGCACGCGGCTGAATGCTTTCGGTGAGCTGGTCCGACCAAGGCGTATTGGCGGCGAGTGCGCGGCGCAGCGCGACGAAATCGACTTCGCGGCCGGTTTC
>DASSYU010000236.1:0-2062 GCA_035703125.1 Pseudolabrys sp.
GTGCGCGTTTTCCAAGGGCGCGCGCAGATCAGCGGGCGCTCCTTGGAGGAAGTAAAGGCCGATGCCCTGGCTGCGGCCTCGATCAAGGCCATGGTTGATCCGAAGGATATCGCGCAGCTGGCGGTGTTCCTCGCATCCGACGCTGCGAAGGCAATCTCGGGGCAGGTGATTCCGATCGACAACGACCGTCAGAATGCCTAGACGGCTGCCCGGGATTCACTCACGTCGTCACGGTGAGGCCGCCGTCATGGCGGCTCTTTTGCTTTCCTACCTGCGGCAAAATGTGCGCACTTGACCCTGTCGGCGCTGGAAAACTTTACGAAAGAAAATGCCGCGCTGAGGAATTAAAATTGCTCTGAGGCTGTCGCGCCTAGCCAATTTCCCAAAAAGTTGCCGTTTCAGGCCATTTCCTTTTCACATTTACCTTACCTGGTCAGCTTACCAGACGGATTTAGTAGCCACCGCAGTCGCAAGCGGCTACTGGTTCATCCTTCACATGAAAAGGAAAAGCGGAAAACACCGGTCACACGGTCTGACCGCTTTTGATGGATGGAGTACGAGTGTTGAGAAAAGAAACGATATTGATTGCAGCGCTTCTTACGGTTGCGCTTTCGATTGCGTTCGTGGTGAGCGCGAATGCGACGCCGCGGCACAAACAGCAGCGTCAGACGATTACCTGCGACATGCGAGGCTGTTCCGATCAGGCGGGTCAGACACGGGCTGCCGGGGCTGAGGCAAACGCCGCAGTCGATGCCAATGGTGGCGCGGTTATTGCTCGTCGGCCGGAGGGCTGCCCGCGCGCCTTCTGCGGCTGCGAGGCGTCTCTCTATGTATTCGGAAAAATCCGGCCTGAGCTCAATCTAGCGTCGAATTGGATCCGGAAATTCCCCCGTACATCGCCGGCGCCTGGCATGGCGGCTGCGCGTAGCGGTCATGTCATGGTCCTCATGAGCCATGTCGAGGGCAACAACTGGCTCGTTCACGATGGCAATTCGGGTGGCGGGCTGACCCGCGAGCATGTCCGGTCGATCAGCGGCTACGTGATCGTCAATCCACGTGGCTCCTATGCCGAAAATCCCTCCGGCGGTGGTTCAAGCGTGAACTAAAAGGTCAGAAAACGGGTCACATGCCCCGATCTGAACAAGAGGAACAGGGCCGGCACCGCGGCCCTTTTCTTTAAAGCCTTAAAGGCGTCTCCTTTGGACCTTAGTCCTCGGGCGGATCATTGAAACGGTGAGGTCACGGTCATGGTCATGAAACGGCAGATCTTGATACGCGCCGTGGCAATCTTGGCACTTCTCTGTGCAGGCCTTCAGTCCGGCGCACGCGCACAGGTTTTCGATTTCGGCCAGATCGAAGAATTTGAATCACTCGGCTCCGGCACTCAAAAGGGCGGCTCTCCGCCAAAGACAATCATCGATGACGGCGCGCGGCACACGGTGTTGTTCACGATCCTTGAGTCGAACACCGAGGCGAAGATCTACTGGAAGTCAAAAGACGGAAGCCAGACAACGATCATACGCGGGCAGGGCTTGCGAGCCTTTCAGACCGTCGGCGAATTCAGGATCGAGGCCACCGGCGATGACAGCCGGAGCTTCAGGTATGGGTACGTGCTGTTTCGCCTGAAGAGCGAGAAAAGCGCGCAGGAAGACAAAATCTGAAGTCGAGCTCGACTACCGGCCGGCGCTTCGCGATTTCGCCGCCCGTTGCCGGCACGCGAGATAGTCGCTTGAACCAGGCGCTGCGTAGGCGCGGCAGCGCGCGTCGTCGATCGACGCGAGGGTTTCCGCGCCCTCCTGCTCCTGCGTCAGCTGCTGATGGCCCAACGTGCCCGTCGCGCAGTCCTTGGTGCCAGTGCCGGTGACACACTCGGGAGAATAGCCCGCGCATCCGGCAAGGAGCAGGGCTGCGAGCGTCATCAGCGCGATTGGGTGCATCCGCAAGCCGTGGTGGTGCGTCTCTTATTTTTTCTCGATCGTAATTCCGCTCGGGCCGACGTTGATCTGCATTCCCTTCGGCTCCTTGCGGTCCTGGTAGAGTTGATAGCCAAGCACCGCAACGA
>DASSYU010000336.1:0-2640 GCA_035703125.1 Pseudolabrys sp.
GACAGCCCGGCAATAGGCCCGCAGAACCATTCGAGATAGTGGAAGCAATGAGAGATGAAATTGCCAAGCACGCCGCCGCCATCGTCGCCGACTGTTTTCCAACTCCGCATGCGCGTCTGAATGGCGCGGCTTTCGACGTGCCAATGGACGGTGACATGCCTCAGCGTGCCGATCGCATTTGCATCGAGCATGGATTTGGCGCGCTGCCAGGCCATGATCTGATGGAAGTTGAAATCAATTATCGTCGGCTTGCGGCTCACACTCGCTTGCTTGAGCATGGCGCGTGCGGCGCCGAGGTCGCTCGCCAGCGGTTTTTCCACAAAAACCGGCTTGCCCAGCTCGAGCGCACGAATTGCGATTTGCGCCTGCAGGCTGGGCAGCGTTGCGATGGCGACCGCCTCCACGTTGGAGTCCTCGACCAAAGCGCGCCAGTCGCCATAAGCCTTCGGAATATTGTCGGCGCGTGCAAGCCCGGCGGTCCGCGCGGCGTTGCTGCCGGCCAGTGCAATCACCTCGCAGCGGGGATCGGCTCGGAACGCCGGCAGCTGCACGGTGCGCCCGTAATTGCTCCCGACTATCCCCAATCGGATCACGCTCGAAGCTCCGCGGCGCAGGAATCTGCAATACCCAGCATGGATTTGGGCTAAATCGACATGCTACGCAAGGGCGATTTGGCGCGGGGCCAGGCGACTTCCATGACTACTGTGCGCGAGGACGCTGCCGGTGGCGGATGGCACAGGCTGGGTGTGCTCATCCTTGCCGTCATCGTCATCGGTCTGCCGATCAACAATGCCGTCGACTACGCGGCACTGCTGGCCGTTGTGCTCATCGTTGTTTGCGGCAACGTCCGCACGCATCCGCGCGCCTGGTTAGAGGCTCTCGGATTGGTCATTTTTGTAGTGATTGCCCAGCAGCTTTTATTGCCGCCGCGAATCGAGGAGGGGCACAACGTTTTTCTGCCAAGCACCGAACTCGAAAAAGCATTGCCGGCCGACGTTTACCGCCAGATGTTTGCCGAGTTTGACGCGCAATATCCGGTCGCGCGACGCTGCGACCCGAAGCAGCCGGGCTGTTGGCAGAACGGCGGTTTCCCGGATCGGCCTTTCGCATTTTCGGCCGACAGTGTCTGGCGCAGGGCCGCCACATCGCGCATGACGGCGGCGCTCGATTTTGACGATCCCGTCTGGCTGCGGCTCGGCTTCGTCAATGACGGGCGGTACAATTGGACAAGCGGCAATGATGTGACGCGCGCGACGCGCGACCGCAGGTTCTGGATGGGCTGGCATCGCTGGCATCTCACGATGCCGTGGTTCGAAATGATCCGGATTCCGGCCGGTTATGTTGGCGGCACGTTGTGCTGGCGCGGCACCGTGATGTGGGAAAGCGAAAACGAGCGCTTCACGCGCTGGCCGGGCGAAGGTTGCCGCGTCATCGAAGCGGCCGACGCCGGCCGGCGCGTATTTGGGATTGCGATCGTTCCCGACACGCTCGCCATGCGGGTCGATCCGCCGTGGACCGTTTGGGCGCGGCAGTTTCTGGTCAGCGCTCTCGCCTTCGCCGGTCTTGCAGGTCTTGTCATAACGCTGGTGCGCGTTCGGCGGCAGTGGACCATCCTGCCGCTTGCGGCCGTTGGACTTTCAGCCCTTGTCATTGCGATTGACGATGCGAGTTTTCTCGGCGGCGTTCGACCGTTCGACGGCGGCGATGACGGGCTTTACTATGACGGTGTCGGCCGCATCATCCTGCAAAAACTGATGAGTGGAGATTTCGCGGGCTTTCTCGAAGGCGGCGAGAGCGTTTTCTACTACGGCGGGCCGGGCCTCAGATATTTCCGTGCGATCGAGCACATATTTTTTGGCGAGAGTTATCTGGGCTATCTTTCGCTCGTCTTGCTGCTCCCATTCCTTGTTTACAAGCTATTCCGCCGCTTCCTGCCTGTCGACTGGTCGCTTACGCTTATCTTCGTTTTTATCGCATTTCCGGTCGGGGCTGTGTTTGGCACAAGCTTCCTGCACTACGCGCAGCTCGCAGCACGTGGGTTTGCCGACCCGGCCGCGTATATCCTGTTCGTTGCCGGAATGCTGCCGGTCATCGGCCGGCCGGGAGGACACCGGAATTTCTTTTCGGCCTTTTTAGGCGCGCTGCTCCTCGCGCTGGCAATCTGGATGAAACCTATCGTTGCGCCGGCCGCCGCGGTTTTGCTCGGCGGGGCCGGTGTGGCCGCACTCTATTTATGGCAATGGCCCCGGTTCATCGGCATGAGCATTGGAATTATGCCGGTCTTCCTCATGACGTTGCATAACTGGGTCTTCGGCCACGTCTTTGTGCTGTTCAGCGCGAATGCCCAGCATTCCGATGTGCTCGTCATGCCGCCGTCCGCCTATGCCGGCGCGGCCCGCGAAATCCTCAGTCTGGATGTTCATGGCGCGTTTCTCGGACGCCTCGTTCGGCAAATCGCGAGCTGGCTGGGTGGTCCGGCGGAGTCCTTGGCAACCATTCCGCTGAATGCCGCCGGCGTGGCCGTGCTCATTTACGTTGTGTTTCGCGGCCGCCAGTTCGATCCGTGGCTGCGACTGGTCGGCGCGTCGGCGCTCGCACAGCACGCCGTCGCCTTGTTCTACACGGCAGCCATCGCGCGCT
>DASSYU010000367.1:0-4594 GCA_035703125.1 Pseudolabrys sp.
AGCAAATCTTCCGCAATGCGCGAGCGCTCCAGCATGACGCCCATGAAAATGAAAAGTGGAATCGCCAGCAGCACTTCGTTCGTCATGACACCGAAGATGCGCTGCGGCAGCGCGCCGAGAATGTCGAAGCTCATCGCGCCAATCGCGTCGCCGAGCACGGCGAAAATCAGCGACGTGCCGGCGAGCGTGAGGGCGACCGGGTAGCCGGCCATCAGTGCCGTGACAACGGCGATCACCATCAGAACGGCAAGGATCTCCGGGTTGGCCATCAGCGCGTCCTCGTCAGCACCGTGGCGGCGCGGATTGCCTGCGCCACACCTTGCAAGGCCATCAATACGGCGAAGACAGGGATGAGGGTCTTGAGCACGAAAACGAGCGGCAGGCCGCTCGCTTCCTGCGAGCGCTCGAGGATCGCCCACGAGTGCGCGGCGTAGGGCACCGACAGCCATAGCAGCACGAGCATGAACGGCAGCAGAAGAAGAATGGCACCTGCAAGGTCGATGAGCGCCTTCGTTCGCGTGGGCGCTTCGGCGTAAAAAATATCGACGCGCACGTGACCTTCCGCGCGCAGGGTCCAGGCCGCCGCGAGCATGAATACCGCCGCGTGAGCGTAGATCACGGTTTCGGAGAGCCAAATGGAACCGAGGCCGAACAAGTAACGGGCTACGACCAGTGCGAATTGCAGCAGGACGACAACAAGAGTGAGCCCGGCCGCGACGCGGCCTATGCCTGAGATCAGGCGGTCGAGGCGGTCAGCCAGTGCGGTCATATGCGCAAATCTCATAAACTCGGATGATGGCATAAAGACGCGACTTTTGCTTATAGTGGGGTCATGTCTGAACACGATCACGATCATCATCACGACCACGACCATTCGGAGCTATCCGAAACCCAGCTTCGCGTGCGCGCTCTGGAAACGGTGCTGACCGAAAAGGGCTATGTCGACCCGGCCGCGCTCGATCTTTTGATCGAGACCTACGAAAAGAAAGTCGGGCCGCGTAACGGCGCGCGCGTCGTCGCAAAAGCCTGGGTCGATCCAGCCTATCGCGCGCGCCTGCTCGAGGATGCAACGCCCGCGGTCGCCGAAATCGGCTATGCCGGGCGTCAGGGCGAGCATATCGTCGCGTTGGAGAACACACCCAAACTGCACAACATGGTGGTGTGCACGTTGTGCTCCTGTTACCCGTGGCCCGTGCTGGGATTGCCTCCGGTCTGGTATAAGTCCGCGCCTTACCGCTCGCGCGCTGTGTCCGATCCGCGCGGCGTGCTTGCCGACTTCGGCGTCACGCTTCCCAAAGAAACTGAAATCCGAATCTGGGATTCGACTGCCGAGATCCGCTATCTCGTGTTGCCCATGCGACCGGGCGGCACCGAGGGCTGGAGCGAAGAAAAACTCGCCGACCTCGTCACGCGCGACTCCATGATCGGCACCGGTCTGCCGAAATCTCCGAAGGACGTCGCAAAATGAACGGCGGTCAGGATCTTGGCGGTACGCACGGCCATGGCCCGGTCAAATCGGAGCCGAACGAACCGGTTTTTCACGGCGAATGGGAAAAACGCACCTTTGCGCTGACGCTGGCGATGGGCATGCCCGGCGGCTGGAATATCGATATGTCGCGCTTCGCGCGTGAGAACCGTCCGCCGGGCGAATATTTGTCGATGACGTATTACCAGATCTGGTTTGCCGCGCTTGAGACAATGCTGAAGGAACGCAGCCTGGTGGCGGAGGACGAAATCGCCGCCGGTCATTCGCTGCATCCGCCGAAACCGGTCAAACGCATATTGTCACCGGGCGACGTCGAGAAGACCCTTCATCGCGGCGGCCCGACCGAACGAGACACAAATACGGCGGCCGCGTTCAAGCCGGGCGATAAAGTGCGCGCAAAGAATATCAATCCGCCAACGCATACGCGCCTGCCTCGCTACGTCCGTGGTCGCGTGGGCACGATCGAGCGCATCGTCGGCTGTCACGTTTTTCCCGACAGTAATGCAAAGGGAGCCGGCGAAAACCCGCAATGGCTTTACACCGTGCGCTTCGACGGTCGCGAATTGTGGGGTAACGAAGGCGACCCGACTTCGAAGGTGTCCGTCGATGCCTGGGAGCCGTATCTGGAGCCGGCCTGACATGGGGATGGATCCGCAAGCCGCCATGCGCGCCGCGATTGCCGTGCCAGGTGTACCCCGCGACATCGATGGCCCGGTGTTTCGCGAGCCGTGGGAGGCGCAGGCCTTCGCCATGACATTGGCGCTGCACGAGCGCGGCGTTTTCACCTGGCCAGAATGGGCGGCAGCGCTTGCCGCCGAAATCAAGCGTGCGCAGGCGGCCGGCGACCCCGACACCGGCGAAACGTATTACTCGCACTGGCTCAACACGCTCGAGAAGCTCGTCGCAGAAAAAGGGGTGACGACGGCCGATACATTGCATCGCTATCGCGACGCATGGGATCGCGCCAGCGACCGCACGCCGCACGGCCAACCAATCGAGCTTCGTCCCGACGATTTTCGCTAAACGCCCATCAGGCGTTCGCTCGCCAAATAACCGGTGAGCAGGGCCGCACCGAACAGCACAATGACGAGGGCCGCTGCGGTTTCCAATCCGCGCAGCATTATCGCTCCGACCCCCGGTTTTGCTTTCGCCAGCCTGCCAGCGAGCTCCCGCGCAGCCACCGCCAAAGTTGCAATCGCGGCCACCGTGATTGCCGTCCCGAGCCCCATCATAAAGGTCGAGGCGACGCCGATCCAGAAGATCCCCTGCGCGAGCGCAAACACAAGCACGATGATCGCGCCCGAGCACGGGCGCAGGCCAACAGCAACGATCGCCGTAAGGCCACGCCTTAACCAGTGGGCGCCAACGAGTTCGCTCGGCTCCGGTGCGTGCCCATGACTCCAGGCCGATGCATCATGATCGTGGTCCTGGTCATGATCATGGTGGTGATGATGGCCGTGGACATGCTCATGCGTGTGATCATGCGCATGCGGACCCTCTTTGAGACGCAAGGCTCGCAAGAATGCCTTGCCTTTTACCCACAAAAGCCGCAGGCCGATCAATAATATGAGCGCGTAGCTGACGATCTCGATCACGCGCACGGTATTGCCCATCGCCTTGGCCGTGGCGCCAAGGAAAGCCGCAACAACCCCAACGATGGCGATTGCGCTCAACGCCTGCAGAATGGCGGATGCAAACGAGAGCACAATGC
Source organism: Pseudolabrys sp. (assembly GCA_035703125.1). Classification (GTDB taxonomy): domain Bacteria; phylum Pseudomonadota; class Alphaproteobacteria; order Rhizobiales; family Xanthobacteraceae; genus Pseudolabrys. The sequence goes on from DASSYU010000367.1 coordinate 3,198, forward strand.
CGCGCCGCCAGGTCTCGTTGTTGGCCACCAGATAGGACGAGATGACCGCCTTGCCGTGGCCCGGTCCCGCGGCATGGAACACGCCATAGAGAAAAGAGATGCCGAGCAGGGTGTAGGCCGCACTACCGTCCGCCTTGGCGGCGCGAATGAGCCCCGACAGCATCCGGTAAAATTCGGCCTGCTTTGCAAGAATCCAGCCGGTAAAGCCGCCAACCTCGGGCGGCGACGCGCCTCGATTGAGGCCAAATGGCTGCGCCATCGCAGCATCGACCATGACAAGCAGAAGCAGAAGCAGAAGCAACAGACCGTGCAGCGCACGCAATCGCGGCAACCCGCTCAAGGACAATGCACCAGGATCTTGCTGGCAAATTGCGCGCCCCAGGCCATCGTCGTGTTCTTCTCTTCGGCCGGTATCTGGCTCAACGCTTTGCCTTCGGCAAAGGTCATTTCACGCGGCAACACCACGTCGAGCTTGCATTTCGGTGCGCCCGCAAACTGCACCGGCTTGTCCTTGGCAAATGCGAAGTCGACGAAAATGGAAGGATCGTAAATCTCGATTTTCAGCTCTTTGGCCTTCACCGGTGTCTTGAACGGCAGCAGGAAATTGAGCGTCAGCACCTGGTCTTTGTAATCAAGCCAATAATCCGGCGCAGGATCGGTGAGCGATGTCTTTTTGCCGTCGGCCGTGGCATAGGTAAAGTAGTCGTATTCCTTCAGCGACTCGACGTTGACCTTGGCGAGCGGCGCAAGTTCTTCGCGCGTGAATTTGCCCTTCGCCTTGCTCTCCATCCCTTGCGTCGCAAAAGTGGAGAACATGTCGTCGAAAGACCAGGCGTGGCGAATCCCGGTGATGCTGCCGTCTGGCGCGTAAACGAGCTCGGTCTGCATCGTCACCCAAACATGCGGATGCGCCTGCACAAGGCTGCTGGCGGCCAGGCTGAGCAGTGCGGCAAGTAGAATGCGAAGCAGCGCGTTCATGCGTGCGCAAGATAGCACGGACTACGGCGCAAAAGTGGCGTGTAACGATGTTACGAATGGCTTAGGGTAAACTGGCAGATCAGACCCCCGCCGCACCGCCGTCGGCGCGTGGGTCATGGCCGCCTTCCAACGTGCCGTTGGCATGCAGCACCACTGCTCCCGCGTGGCCCATCGTGTCGGAGTAAGCCTCGTCGAGAACGGCCACGTCGTGACCGGCCGACAAGAGACGGTCTACAAGATTCCCGTCGAAACGCGACTCCATCCGCAAATTGGTGTGGGTTGAGCCCCAGGTCCGCCCCAGCAGCCAACGCGGCGCATCGAGTGCCTGCTCGAGCGGCTGCCCGAAAGTGACATGACGCGTGAATACAGCCGCCTGGCTCTGCGGCTGCCCGTCGCCGCCCATCGTGCCGTAGGCAATA
>DASSYU010000596.1:0-3444 GCA_035703125.1 Pseudolabrys sp.
CGGTGAGAAATGACAGCCGCCTGGGCTTACCTCGTCGCAGCACGATGATCTGTTGCCGCAACACGAGAATCCCGGCCTCCAACGCCGCGCGCGGCCGGAATAGATCGACGACAATCCAAAAAATTATTCTGCAGAGATCCAACATCCCGCAGAGGATCATCCGATTCTGCGTCTCTCGCCAACTGCATGGAATTTACGACAGGGACAGGAGCGCATAGTCGGTGTTGCGAGCGCGACACTGTACTGACATCAATGACGAGCCACGCAATAAATCCACGAATTCTCTAACCGAGAGCATCGAATGGCCGATGGTAAAGAATGGGTGCATCATACGGCCGACATCAGCCAAGAAATCGCTGCAAACTTCAGTTCAACAGCACTAGCTAGCCTACGCTTCGGTTACTCCCGGTGCGGAAGTCCCCTGCGACGTAGTCTCCAGCGCAGCAGAGGCAGCTTCCTCAACCCGCTCAAGCCAAATGAATTCGAGTTGGTCGCGCACTTCCTGGGGTATGTCTTCGTAATCCTTTTTGTTGCGAGCCGGTAGCATAACGCGCTTAAGTCCGGCCCGCGCCGCCGCTATCATTTTTTCCTTGATGCCACCCACCGGCAGAACCAGGCCGCGTAAGCTTATCTCCCCCGTCATAGCTGTATCGCTGCGAACGGTACGGTCAGACATCAGCGAAACCAGGGCCATAAACATTGCGACCCCAGCGCTGGGGCCGTCCTTCGGTGTAGCGCCGGCCGGTACGTGGATGTGAATGTCACTTTTGTCAAAACGGTTAGGTTCGATGCTCAAAGCGACGGCGCGATTCTTAACGACGCTGAGCGCGGCCTGCGCACTTTCCCGCATGACGTCACCAAGTTGACCGGTGAGGATCAGCTTGCCCGAACCGGGCACGCGGGTAGCCTCAATGAACAGAATGTCGCCGCCCACGGGCGTCCAGGCCAGGCCGGTAGCCACGCCCGGCACGCTGGTGCGCATGGCGACTTCATTCTCGAACTGCCGGGGTCCCAGAATGGTCGTCAGGTCCCTGCGATCAATACGGATCGGCCCGCTGGCGCCTTCGGCAAGGCGCACTGCGGCGTGCCGCAGCGCCTTACCGATCTCACGCTCAAGGTTGCGCACCCCTGCTTCGCGCGTATAGGACTGAATGATCTCGCGCAGTGAATCCTCAGAGATCTCGACCTGACCTTCTTTGATGCCATTCGCCTCCATCTGCCGGCGAACCAAATAGCGCGACGCGATCTGCAGCTTTTCGGAATCGGTGTAGCCCGGCAGGCTGATGATCTCCATACGATCACGTAATGGCCCAGGGATAGTATCAAGCATGTTTGCGGTGGTGATGAATACCACTCGACTGAGATCGTATGGCACTCCCAAGTAGTTGTCTCGGAACGTGTTGTTCTGCTCCGGATCGAGCACCTCCAGCAACGCCGAAGCAGGATCACCATGGATGCCGGTGCCGAGCTTGTCGATCTCATCCAGCATCATGACGCAATTGAGTGAACCGGCTTTTCGGATACTCTGGATAACATTGCCAGGCAAAGCGCCGATATAGGTGCGCCGATGACCGCGTATTTCCGCCTCGTCGTGCACTCCGCCGAGGCTCACGCGCACAAACTTCCGATTCATCGCGCGCGCGATTGATTGGCCGAGCGAGGTCTTGCCGACACCGGGCGGGCCGACGAAGCACAGGATGGGTGCCTTGCCGAGTGGCGCTAGTTTGCGGACTGCAAGAAATTCGACAATACGTCGCTTAACCTTCTCGAGGCCGTAGTGGTCCTCATCCAGAATCCGTCGCGCCTGAACAATGTCGATAGGAATTTCCTCCGGCAGTTTCCAGGGCAGCTCGATCAGCCAATCGAGATAAGTACGCACCATGCCGTATTCGGCGGCGCTTTCAGGCATGCGCTGCAGGCGGCGCAACTCTTTGCGTGCAGCCTCCTCGACCTCCTTGGGCATGCCGGCATCGGTGATCGCCTTTTCAAGCTCGGCCATCTCGGCGGCCTTGCCCTCCTCACCTTCTCCGAGCTGCTTCTGGATAGCCGCCATTTGCTCGCGCAGCAGTACTTCGCGCTGCCGCTCATCAAGTGCAGCCTTGGTCTGCTTGCCGATCTCTGCAGATAATCGAAGCACTTCGATGCGCTGTGCCAGCAGCCGCGAGACCTTCTCCATGCGTGCAGCGACGTCGATGGTTTCGAGGATTTCCTGCTTTTCCTCGGGCTTCACATCCATATAGGCGACGGCCAGATCGGCCAGCGCTCCCGGAGAGTCGATGGACTGAATCGCAGCTGATAGTTCCTGCGGAGCCTGCGGCATCAGTTCGAGCGCTTCCAGGGCCTGCCCACGCAAATGAAGGAAGCGCGCTTCGATCTCCGGTGTACGAGAGAGCGATTCCTGAATGCGCAGCACTCGTGCCACCAGGAAGGGCCAGCCACCGAGAAACTCGAGTACTTGGAAGCGCTGTTCGCCCTGGCAGACGAGATGGTTCGTGCCATCCGGACCGGTGATGTAGCGCACAACATTGGCGACCGTCCCCATGCGGTGCATGTCGATCGCAGTCGGATCTGCAACATTGGGATCACGCTGCTTGAGGATGCCCACCTGACGCTGCTCGCGCACCGCTTGCTGCGCGGCGGCTATCGACTTCGGACGGCCGATGCTCACCGGCATCACCATGCCGGGAAACAGTACGAAATTGCGCACCGGAACGATGATCATGGCATCCGGCGGCAGCGGCAGAAATGTTTCCTGGCGAGCAGTCGCCGGGCTTTCGCCCACAGACTCCGAGCCGTGCTCCAATGAACGCATATTTTCTATGTCAGCCACGCAACAACTCAGCCTTTCTGAAGGGTGATCACTAGACACCCGTTCACTGTCGTCCGCCGCACGTTAGCGTAGCGACCGGGCGGCAGGCGCACGCGGCGCTCGAAACGCCCCTGCGGCAGCTCAAGGCGGTGAATGACTGCAGTTCGCAAGACGGCCGGCAAGACTCGGCTGCCGGCGACTGCCAGCTCGTCACCGTCAATCAGGGCCTCGACCCGTTCCGGATCCACGCCCGGAAGTGCCATCAGTACCAGTACCTCTAGCTCGGTTTCGAGCAGGTCCACAGGCGGCTCCCAAGTCGGCAATCCAGAAGCGGAGCGGGCCGGTCGGAAAAACTCCTGATGCAATCGCTCGGCACGAGCGAGCATCTCGCAAGCTTCCGACCACATCCAATTACTCGAATAAGCAGCCATGCTTCACCTTTAAATAGATGTGATGTTGCGACATGCCTAAATCAATAATGCTGGATCGCGGAAACATTTTAGGTTGATTCAGGTCAAAGCCCCAATGGTGAGCCCGCACTCGAAGTCCCTCCGCCAATGGCTCTCAGAAGAACATTCCAACAAACCTGGTAGCCCGCTAAACATAGGCATGCTTTCTCCGCTGACCCAGCTTTG
>DASSYU010000422.1:0-2936 GCA_035703125.1 Pseudolabrys sp.
GTCTTAGGCAGTAACGGAAGCGGTCCGGCGACGTGCACCTGCTGGAAGTGGACAAGTCTTCTACGCCGGAGCGCTTTCGTTACTGGGACTTGAAGGAAGCCGTTCGGCGGAGGCCAGATTATGGATTTTCAATCGTACGTCGGCCTTCCATTGTGGGCTGGTTACGGCTGCTTGCGGGTGGCGCTGGGGCGTGGATGTGGCTGGAAGCTTCTGTTCGAACAGCTTGCCTGGCGACGAGACACACGCTCGGCTGTGGTGTTGCCTGGAACTGATGTGTCGCTGTCGTGGTTGCGATTTCATGCGAGTGCCCGGTGGTGTTCGCAGGGCGGCGAGCGAAGTCGTAATTGTGCCGCTGTCAAACGTTCGAGCAACTGCATAGGTCCGCCGCAAAGCGGGCATCGCCACAGTCCCTCGTATTTGATGCCCGGCCGTGTTCGCGCGTCCGGCCGCCCTTGCGGTGGCGGATCTGCGTGGATGAGTCGGCGACATACCGGAAGCAGCACAGAGCGGTGGCGCGTGCTGAGAATCCCGAAGTGCCGGATACGAACGAAGCCTCTCGGCAGTACGTGCAAGAGAAAGCGGCGGAGAAATTCCTCTAGTGGCAGACTCATCTGCCGCTTCTTGTTCTTGTGTGCGGAGTCACGCCATCGAAAGGCGACCCTGCCATCAGCAAGTGAGATCAACCGATGGTTCGAGATCGCGACACGGTGTGTATAGCACCCGAGGTAGCGAAGAACGTGCTCCGCTCCTCCGAATGGCCGTTTGCAGTAGACAACCCATTCCGTACGGTATGTCTGCCGAATCAGGTCAGCGAACACCTTCGGTCGCCCGAGCGGCGTCAGGTTGCCGTGAAAGCTCAGCTTGCCGGTTTGAAAAGCCTCCTTCAGGGCCTCGGTGAACTTGCCACGGAACACTTCCTTCAGGGCATCGACAGGCAGCAGGAATTTGGGGTGTGATGAGATCCATTTGCTCCGGTCGGCAGCCAGGCCTCCGGCCGGAACAACACAATGGACATGCGGGTGGTGCTCGAGTTTCTGATTCCAGGTATGAAGGACGGTGAAGAATCCGACGTCGGCGCCAAGGCGCTCCGGATTACGCGCAACTTCGATGAGCGCAGTGGCGCTGGTGCGGAACAGAAGATCGTAGACGACCCGCTTGTTCTGCAGTGCCAGCGGGGCGAACTGGTGGGGCAGTGTGAACACGACATGCGCGTAGGCGACAGGCAGCAGATCGCGCGAGCGGGCCTCAATCCAGCGGTCGCGCGCATTGGCCTGGCACCGCGGGCAATGCCGGTCACGGCACGAGTTGTACGAGATGGCCCGGTGGCCGCAGGTTGTGCACTCATCAACATGTCCGCCAAGCGCAGCCGTGCGGCAGCGCTCAATGGCGGTCAGCACTTTCAGATGCAGGCGGTTGAGCCAGTGCCGGTTGTTCTCGATGAACTGCCGTCCTGCGACTCGAACTAGATCGGCCACCTCGAGCGGTGGCCGGGGCACTACTTCTGCGGCCTGCCGGATGCTGCCTGCAGACTGTCCAGCGGACTCGCCGTTTCGTTCAGGTGCTTGCTGGACAGGTGGAGATAAATGGTCGTTTCTTCCAGATCGCGATGGCCCAGCAGGATCTGAATGGTACGGAGGTCCGCGCCGGCTTCGAGCAGATGAGTTGCGAAGCAGTGTCTCAGAGTGTGCGGATGAACTCCTTTAAGTCCGGCCCGTGCAGCTGATTCCTTACAGGCAAGCCAGATCACCTTGGTGTCAATCGGTTCTTCGCCGGTGTGCCAGCGATTGCCGGGAAACAGCCAGACTTTTGGCTTGCGTTTCAGGCCGCGATAGTGCTCGCGCAGGACTTCGAGCAGCTTCGGACTGAGCATCACGTCACGATCCTTCCTGCCTTTGCCGCCCTGGATGTGGATGACCATGCGCTGGCTGTCAACGTCGCTGATCTTGAGTCGCGCGAGTTCGGCGCGGCGTGCTCCGGTTGCATAGAGCGCCATGACAAGCAGTCGGTACCACGGAGTAGGTGCGGCCTCAATCATTCGGGCGACCTCCTGCTGGCTGAGGACCTTCGGCAGTTGAAACACCCGGCGCGGGTACGGCGTATCGTCCAGAGTCCAGGGCTTTCTCAGAGTGCTGATGAAGAAGAAGCGCAGTGCACCGGTGCGCTGATTGACCGTATTCGGTGTCAGCTTCCGTTCACGGAACAGGTACGCCTGATACTCACGGATTTGCTCCGGTTCCAGCTGGTCAGCTGGACCGTTAAAGTACCGTTCAAGATCGCAGATTGTCCTGCGGTATGCACGTACGGTAGTCTGTGAGTAATTTCGTCGCTCGAGTTCCTCGAGCATTTTTTCCATATGGGTCACAAGGACCTCCTTGTGACCCGACACTACTACCAGCGCCGAAAACCTGCTGGCACCGACACGCGAAGCGTCCGCCTTCTTAGGCTTCGTTCAAGTCGTAGAATGTCCAGGAAGCCGTCCCCCGGAGGTTCGAATGACGATTCGCACCCTTGTTGGCATCGCGTGGGTCCTTACATCGTCGTTGGTCTGGCCGCAGCAGGCCAACGTGAACCTCGACTACAAGCCGCACAAGAACACGGAAAACCTGATCCCGTTCAGCGCCAATCTGAATTCACCCGACGTTGCCGATGACGGGACCGTAACGTTCCGGCTGAGAGCGCCGGCGGCGAAGGAAGTGCTGCTTTCGGGCGTCGCCGTACTCACCGCATTGAAACAATCGGGCCGAGGTGTGCCGTTCACCAGGCGCGAAGACGGAGTCTGGAGCCTCAGGGTCGGCCCGCTCAAGCCCGACATCTACGCCTACCACCTCCTCGTCGACGGAGTGCGGATCGCCGATCCCAACAACACCATAGCCGCGTTCACCGCGATGCCGCCGTACAGCGAACTGGTCGTGCATGGCAGTGGACCGGCGTATTAT
>DASSYU010000447.1:0-2327 GCA_035703125.1 Pseudolabrys sp.
GGCATGTTGAGCGCCATGCGCATGCCGGACAACGAGCGCCTCAGCACCACGCGTTCGCGATGAAGCTCGATGTCCCGCACCCGCCCATCGGCGGCGGCATCGCTCGCGCAAAACCGCACGGGCAGGCCGAAGGGGTCGAGCCGCAGGGCGCGGCCCGACCCGGCGCATCCGCCACCTCGCATTTGACGCCTCGAAACTCTCCCGCGCCCGGTCTAGTCGCCGGGTCGCGCGTCATTCGTGGCAGAAACGCGTCCAGATCCGCTTAAAGTTATGGGTTAACCAGCCGTAGCGTGCGACACATGATTGACGCCGCGTTGCGAACCATGATTGACGAGGTGTTGCCGGCGCGCGGCAAATTGCGCGCTCTGGCCGTTGAACCGCGAGCCCGGCGCTCATTTGGAACTCAGCAATGCTTTCATCTGTCGATTCCCTCCTGGACCTGAGTGCGCTGACCGATCGCGCCGACCGGCTCGTTAAGGCTGCACACGCGGCCGGTGCCGACGCGGCGGATGCGGTCGCAGTGCGCTCGATGTCGCTCGCCATCGAGGTGCGAGACGGGAACACGGAAGAATCCGAGCGCGCCGAGGGCGACGACCTCGGCCTGCGCGTCTTCGTCGGCCGGCGTCAGGCGGTGGTGTCAACCAATGAAGTTACGGCCAACGGCGCCGCGGCGCTTGCCGAACGCGCCGTCGCGATGGCGCGGGCGACACCCGAGGACAAATTCGCCGGTCTCGCCGACGACAAATTGCTGGCTCGCAAGTTTCCCGAGCTCGACCTGATCGATCCCGATCTGCCCAGTGTGCAGGAGCTCGAAGCCATGGCGCGGACGGCCGAAGCGGCAGGCCTTGCGGTCAAGGGCGTCAGCAAATCCGGCGGCGCGTCCGCTTCGGCCGGAATCGGCGGGGTAGTTCTGGTCACCAGTCACGGTTTCCACGGCGCTTATCTCGGCTCCAACCACGGCGTGTCGATGACCGCGATCGCCGGTGAAGGCACCGGCATGGAGCGCGATTACGATTACAGCGCCGTGCGGCACGCTGGCGACCTGGAATCGCCGGAAAAAATCGGCCGCAGCGCGGCACAGCGGGCGATCGCGCGGCTCAACCCGCGTAAGGTCAGCACACGCAAGGTGCCGGTCGTGTTCGATCCGCGCTCCGCCGGATCGCTGGTTTCGCATCTTGCCAGCGCCGTCAATGGCTCGTCGATCGCGCGCAAGACCAGCTTCCTGAGGGATAAGATGGGCGCGAAGCTGTTTTCCGACGGAATTCGCATTGTGGATGACCCACTGCGCAAACGCGGGCTGCGCTCGCATCCGTTCGACGGCGAAGGTGTCGCCGGGAAAAGGCTCGCACTGGTCGAGGACGGCGTTTTGCATTCATGGCTGCTCGACAGCGCGACCGCACGCGAGCTCGGCCTTGTCACCACCGGGCACGCGCAACGCAACGCATCGTCGGCGCCCTCCCCCAGCCCGAGCAACCTGCACCTCGAGCCCGGCCGCCTGACACCAGACGCGCTGATCGCGGATATCGCGGATGGCTTCTATGTCACCGACCTGATCGGCATGGGTGCCAACATGGTCACCGGCGACTACAGCCGTGGCGCCTCCGGCTTCTGGATCAAAAACGGACAGCGCACTTTTCCGGTGAGCGAGGTCACCATCGCGGGCAATCTGCTTGAGATGTTCCGGACGCTGACGCCGGCGAACGACCTGGAATTCCGCTACGGCACCAACGCACCCACCTTGCGGGTTGAGGGTCTGACCGTTGCCGGCCAGTGAGACACGCGCGCTGCGCGCGCCGCTCGAGGCCGTGATGCGCGAGGCCGGCGCGCTCGCCCGCAAAACAGGGCAAGGCGCGTTCAGGCACTGGACCAAAGGCGAGGACCGGTCTCCCGTCAGCGAAGCCGATATTGCAGTCAATGATCTGTTGCATCAGCGGCTGACCGCTCTCTCGCCAGGCGCCGGCTGGCTGTCGGAAGAGACGGAAGCTATGCCGAACTCGACACGCACGCTAACTTGGGTCGTTGATCCGATCGACGGCACGCGTGCCTTCATCTCCGGACGGGCCGATTGGTCCATCTCGACCGCACTGGTCGAAGACGGACGCCCGCTTGTCGCCGCGCTCTACGCGCCGATGAGCGAAGAAATCTTTCTTGCGGCGCGCGGGGCCGGTGCGACGCTCAACGGTGCGCCAATCAAGGCGAACGACGGAGATGGACTGCGCGGAGCAAAGATCGCCGGACCGAAGCGCTACCTGGACCGGTTTTCAAACCTCGCGGAGGGCACGCTCGCCCAGCCGAAGGTCCACTCACTCGCTTTGCGGCTCGCGCGC
>DASSYU010000455.1:0-2102 GCA_035703125.1 Pseudolabrys sp.
GATGTGATGGCTGCAGTCGGACGAAGCGAGCTCAAGGCATCCGACGTCGCTCGGGCGATGTACCCCGACTATAAGGAAGAGCGCGCGGCTGCCATGGCGGCCAAGCCGAAGACCGAGAGCGGATGGTTTGGTCTAAGAAAGATCACGTCGGTCAAGTTCAAGGTGCCGGACAATGCTGTCGGACCCGCGATTCCGATCCGCGGAATCAATGGCGATCTACCCGTACGTTTTGCGCCCAATGGAGGTGCCGTGCCCGGCGACCGCATCGTCGGCATCCTGTCGCCGGGTGAGGGCATTACGATCTACCCGATCCAGTCTCCCGCCTTGAGTGAATTCGAGGACAAGCCCGAGCGTTGGCTCGACGTGCGTTGGGACGAGGAGGAACGCACGCCGCGGCGTTTTCCTGCCCGCATCGCCGTGCAATCCGTGAACGAGCCGGGCTCGCTTGCGCAGATTGCGCAGGTCATTGCGGAGCACGATGGCAACATCGACAATATTCGCATGACACGGCGCGCGCCCGATTTCACTGACGTTATGATTGATCTTGAGGTCTACGATCTCAAGCATTTGACCGCGATATTGGCGCAGTTGCGCGCGAAGCCGGTGGTGGCCAAGGCCGAGAGGGTGAACGGCTAGCGCATGGATCGTCTTCGGCTTGGCGTCAATATCGATCACGTCGCTACGATCCGCAACGCGCGGGGCGGCCGTCATCCGGATCCCGTGCGGGCCGCGAAGCTGGCAATTGCCGCCGGTTGCGACGGCATTACGGCTCATCTGCGCGAGGATCGCCGTCACATTCGCGACGACGACATCGCGCGCTTGAAGGCCGAGCTCGACAAGCCGCTTAATTTTGAAATGGCGGCCACCGATGAAATGATTGGCATCGCTCTCAAGACGAAACCGCATGCCGCTTGCCTCGTGCCGGAGAGGCGCACCGAGCGCACCACCGAAGGCGGTCTCGACGCCGTCGGCCAGCGCTCGCAGCTGGCGCCGGCGATCCGGACACTCAAGGCCGCCGGGATCCGCGTTTCGCTTTTTATCGGCGCGGCGCCCGCGCAGATCGAAATGGCGGCCGAGCTCGGCGCGCCTGCGATCGAAATCCACACCGGCGGCTGGTGTGATGCATTGGCTGAACGGCGGATGCGTGAGGCGGAAGCCGAGTGGCAGATTATTCGCGACGGTGCCGAGCGTGCATCGGGGCTCGGTTTGGAAGTGCATGCCGGCCATGGCCTCGACTACGGGACAGCCGAGACCATCGCGGCGTTGCCGCAGGTTGTCGAGCTCAACATCGGCCATTTCCTGATCGGTGAGTCGGTATTTGAAGGTCTGGTTGAAACGATAGAATTCATGCGGGCGGCCATGGACCGCGGCCGGAAAAAGGCGCGTGCATGATTATCGGGCTGGGTTCCGACATCGTCGACGTACGGCGAATTGCGAAAGTGATCGAGCGTCACGGCGACCGGTTCCTTGATCGCATTTTCACGACGGTTGAACGGACCAAAGCCGAGAACAGAGCGAATGTGGTTGAAACCTACGCTAAACGTTTTGCCGCCAAAGAGGCGTGCGCCAAAGCGCTCGGCACAGGGCTCAGGCGCGGCGTTTTCTGGCGTGACATGGGCGTCATCAATCTTTCAGGCGGCCGCCCGACGATGAAGCTCACCGGCGGCGCGCTCGTGCGGCTGCAGTCCATTACACCTGTCGGCTGCGAAGCAAGAATCGATGTTTCCCTGACAGACGAAGGCCCGACCGCGCAGGCCATCGTCATTATCTCCGCTGAGCCCCTACCGGGTCGGGTCGCCGAAAATTGACGGCAGAAGTACCAATTCAGGTAATTGTTTGCACGATGTGTTGCTCCTTGTTCATTGCTTGTCCGGAGGCCACCCGCTACAAAGTCGCCGGGGTGCGCAAGCCGATTGGCGGGACGAAAGGCCTATGAGCGTGACATCTGGGACAAAGCGAAAAGAGGGCGGCATCGGTGAAACGGTGCGGGTAATCATCCACGCCCTGATCATTGCGCTGGTGATCCGGACATTTTTCTTTCAGCCGTTCAATATTCCCTCCGGCTCGATGAAAGACACGCTACTGGTTGGCGACTACCTGTT
>DASSYU010000539.1:0-3664 GCA_035703125.1 Pseudolabrys sp.
CGACGTCGACTTCCAGATGGTCTATGTGCTCAAGGGCTGGTTCCAGAGCGAGTTCGAGGGCGAAGGGGTGCACACCTTCTATGCCGGCTCGTGCTGGATTCAGCCGCCCGGAATCAAACACACTGTGCTCGGCTACTCTGACGACTGCGAGCTTCTGGAAATCGTGCTGCCGGCGAATTTTGGGACTGTGACGCTGCGGTAAATCACATTTAACCCGCTCGCCCCCGCGACCCGGCCTACGCTCGCTTCGCGAGCTTTGGCGGGTTGAGTCCGCCGACCTTGCTCCGCCGAAGAAGCTGCTTCGGCTTCGCGAAGGCGGAAAGCGGAGGCCCAGGACACCGCCAAATAATCGATACGATTTGAGCGAGGCTGTGCATGGCCGTCGCAAAACCGTTTTTCCAGTGGAGAACAGCGATTGGCTGCCTATCTTGGAACGTGTGGATATCAGGCGTGCTTCAGAGTGAAAGGACATGTAATGGTGAAGAACACAATTTGCCTTTGGTACGATAAGGATGCCGAGGCCGCTGCTCGATTTTATGCGGGAACCTTTCCCGACAGCGCGGTGGGTGCCATCCTCCGTGCACCCAGTGACTATCCATCTGGCAAGAAGGGAGATGTGCTGACGGTCGAGTTCAAAGTTGCCGGTGTCTCCTGTATCGGCCTCAACGGGGGTCCTGCGTTCAAACATAATGAAGCCTTTTCGTTCCAGATCGCCACTGACGATCAAGCCGAGACGGATCGCTATTGGAATGCCATCGTCGATAATGGCGGCCAGGAAAGCGCGTGCGGCTGGTGCAAGGACAAGTGGGGCGTGTCGTGGCAGATCACGCCGCGTGTACTGACCGAAGCGCTGGCGGCCGGCGGCGAAGAAGCAAAGCGCGCGTTTGAAGCTATGATGGACATGAGAAAAATCGACATCGCCGCAATCGAGGCGGCGCGGCGCGGCTAAGCTTCGTGGCGAGAACACATCACGGATTTTTGTGACGCGTGGGGAACTTCAACTCGGCGGGCGCGCCTCCGGCTACAGCCCCGACTGGATGGCTTTGAGCACCCGGAAGCGCATCGCGCTGTCGTTGCTTGTGAGCGAGATCACGAAGCGTACTCGCCCATGGTTGGAGGTGTCGGCATAGCCCGCCAGGGTGCGGACGCCGGAAAAGGTGCCGGTCTTGAAGCGGGCGCCCTCGCCGCGGCGGAGCAGGCTGGTATTGGGCTCGAAGAGGTGCAGCAACTGGGCAAGGCCGCGGGCCGTGAAGCGGTTGTCACGGCTGATGCCCGAGCCTTCCTCGAGATGGATGGACTCGGCGAGGCCGTGCTTGGCGAGCATCTCGTTCGCGACCTGGAGCGACTTCTTGAGGCTGACCGGCCCGCCCAGGCGATGCCCGCCGATCTCCAGGAAGACCTGGTTGGCGATGTAGTTGTTCGAGCCGATGAGCAACTCGGCAAGGATCTTGGAAAGGGTGCGCGACTGGCGATGAGCGTAGACGGGCTCCAGGCCCTTGGGCACCGCTCCGGTCGAGATCTTGCCTTTGACGCTGCCGCCGGCCCGCTCAATGAATGCGGCGATCAGCTCGCCGGCGTATTGCAACCCCACCGCGGGGTCCTGGGTCAGGCTGATGCGGCTGCGACCCTGGGGTCCCCGTGCCCGGAACTGGCTGATCGCGAGCGGCGTAATTGGGGTCTGCGGCTCGGCGGAGGAGACTGTCTTGCCCTTGCGCACGGCATTAATCGTGTTGAAGTTCACCGCGAGCGCGGAGTTCAGCGCGTCATAGGCCTCCTCGGTGTCCTCGATGCCCGGGATGCGGATGTCAGAGGGGTAGTAGCTTGCGTCGAGCACGATGCCGCTGAGCGGCTGTTTGCCGATTGCGGCGACCAGCTCCGACGCGAGCTGAGCCAGCTCTTCGGAGATCAGAAACGGATCGCCGCCCCCGCGAATGTAGAGCACCCGTTTGCCGTCTAAGTAGAAGCGGGTCTCGAAGCGAAAGTCGCCGCCCAGCACCTCCATCGCCAGCCAGGCGGTCACGATCTTGGCGACGGAGGCAGGGACGAAGGGCTTGTCAGCGTTCTGAGCCACCAACTCGTTGCCCTTTTCGTCGATCGCGAGCACCAGCCCCGATGGAGCGAGTGCCGCGACCTTTTCCTTGGCACCGGCCAGGGCTTGCGCGGGCAGCGCGAGCAGGGCGCAGGCGAGAACGAGTAGGTGAGACCACATGACGACTCCAGCCCTTCACTCCAATTCGTCTTTGCCTTGTATCTCCGTAGTTGGCTCAGCATAGCGTCATGGCCGTTTATGGCACAAAGCGGACATTCCTAGTCGCGCCGTACATGCCCGCTTTCGGGGGTAGAGCGGACATGGTTTATTGCGATGCGAATGTCCGCTTACGACCCAAAGCAGACAATCTCCATGCGCGGGTGGGCCCGGCACCACGTGGGATCGGGCACGAATGGCGGCGGAACTATAAATATATCGCCGAGCTTTATGAGCCGCACCATCGCGCATTCCACTGCGACGCGCTGAGTAACGATACGGCTACGCGCGATTTGCTTCGTCTTACCACCGGCGCCAACGATAGTCCTGGCCGCCCGGCCAACGGGCATTGCCGGGTCCCCAATTGCGTTGAAAAGGAAACCCGAAGCCATTGTCGTACCGGAAGTTGTCGCTCGCAACGAGAGCTTCGGTCGAAGGGTCGCGCGTTATGAAACCACCCTGGGGCTGATTGCTCAGCACCGCGACAAACTCGGTGCGATAGTTGGTCTCGGCGCTCAGCGGCTCGTCCGAAACGACGACCGAGGATCGCGGCAATGCGGTCGACCCAATGCGATCGACCACATGCTGCGGGATGGTGATGCGGTCGAGCGCATTCTTGGCGTCGTCCGCGTCGTCGATCGTGACTGCGGTCCAACGCAGGCCGGCGTCCGTGCGCGCCATCGCGGTGAATACATGCGTGCCGATCCGCTTCTCGGGATTGCGGATCGTGACCGGGACCTCGATGCTGAAATCGAACACTTCGCCCCCGTCCGGCCACGGCTTGTGCGTGTTGCGCCGCACGTAAAGCTTCTGCGTTGCGCGGCTGATGTAGATCGACACCGGCACGACCGCGAGCTTCGCATCGAGCGCCGCTCTTGCGGTGGCGGCCTTCTTCGCCTCGGCGGCCTTGGCGGCGTCCTTGGCAGCGGCGGTGGCGTCGAGCTTCGGCTTCGCGTCAGCCTTGGCGGTGTCGAGGTGCCTTCCCGCTTCCGCGGCCTTGGCGGCAGCCTTCTGCTTGCGTTCCTCGGCCTGCGCCTTGGCCTGGTCCGTCTTCGCGGCGGCCAGCGCCTTGTCGGCGGACGCGAGCTCGCCGTCGGCGCGGGCCTTGAGCTGTTCCAGCCTGCGCAGTGACGCCGCAAGCGACGCTGTCTCGCGCGGTGCTGCCGCGGCCGCTTTCTTGGCCGCGTCGGCGGCCTTGGTGGCCTCCGCCGCCTCGCGGGCGAGCGGCTCGGCCCGCGCCGTCGCCGCCGCGATGGCCTCCGTCTTCGGAACCAAGAGCGCCGGGTGGGAGAACTCGACCGGTTCCGCATCGTTCGGCGAGATGATCACCCGCATCCCGATCCGCGTCTTTCCGAACACCCTATCGGCAAAGCCGAAGGGCATCCGCACGCAGCCGTGCGAGGCCGCATACCCGGGCAG
>DASSYU010000540.1:0-4126 GCA_035703125.1 Pseudolabrys sp.
ATAAATTCCGATGCCTGCACCTTGGTGCCGGCGTCCGGGAACTTGTCCACGCGCATGACGATATCCTGTACGGCGCCGCCCGCGCACAGGATTCGGGGCTGATTTTTTTCGCGCGGCTCAGTCAAAACGGACCTCGTCTTCCACCCATGCGCGGATAATGTGATGCGCAATGGCTACCGGAGGCGGGGTCGTCAGCCCCTGCGGGTGCTTGCGCGTCAGCATGCTCCCGATGTCATCCTTGCTAAACCAGCGGGCGTCCTCGAGTTCCTCGCGATCGACGACGATTTCGTGCGTCAATGCCTCGGCGTGACAGCCGATCATCAGTGAGGCGGGGAATGGCCAGGGCTGCGAGGCGAAATAGACCACGCGACCGCATGTGATTCCAGCTTCTTCGCATGTTTCCCGGTGCACCGCATCTTCGATCGACTCGCCAGGCTCGACAAATCCGGCAAGACACGACCAGATCGTCGGCACGAAGCGCGGACTGCGGCCGAGCAGGCAGCGGCCGCCATCGATCGCCAGCATGATCACCACAGGATCGGTGCGCGGAAAATGCTCCGCCTTGCATTGCGGGCAGTCGCGCCGCCAGCCGCCGCAGGTAAGCCGTGTCGCGGCCCCGCAATTGGGGCAAAAGCGGTGGCGCGCATGCCAATGAAGGACCGCCTTCGCTTCGGCGATAGGCGGCAGGTCATCGGGGGCAACGAGCCCCTGCACGGCGATCGACCGCAGGTCCGTTACCAGCAGATCGCTGCGGCTTTTCAGCGCCTCAGCCGATTGAGGTGAAAGCCCGTGGCCAAACCGCGGCGCGCCGTCAAGCAGGCCGAGGAAGATCGTTTCGGCGGGCGGGCCGAGTTGGTGTGCTTCGGCCAGCGTGAATAGCGGCTCGCTGAGGGGCGAACCTTTCTTCGCCACGATCCACTCGCCGCCAATCACATATGTTCCTGCGCCGGGATGCTTTGTCAGCGCGGCTATGGCGGAGACATCTGTACGCAGTTCCGCCGCGCGCTCGATACGGCTGTTTGTATATCCCAGACGTGGTTTAGGGCTGAGACGTGATGACATACGTCGCTCAAATTCGCATGCGGGCACGCGCCGCGCAATGCGCCGTCCAATGCGGGTCAGGCGAGCGCCTGGTCGACCGCTGCCATCACCTGCTCGGGCCTGAGCTCGTCGAGACAAACGCTGCGGCTGCGGATGTTGCGTTCGCAGCCTTCGAAGGTGCAAGGCATGCACGGCAGGGGATTCTGCACGATCCAGACATTGCCTTGGTTCTGGATGGTGCCGCTCGCCTGCCATGGCGCCGCCAGTCCGCCCACCGGCCATGGTCCCCAGACGCGCGGGTCCATGGGGCCGAATAGCGCGACCGTCGGGCATCCGGCCGCGGCGGCAAGATGCGTCGTCGACGTGTCGGGACCGATGTAAACACAGGCGCCTGAAAGCAGCTTCATCGTCTGCGGCCATTCCAGCTGATGGAATTCGCAGACGCTGCGCCAGACGTTTTCGAGATAGCGGCGCTCCGCTTCGCCAGGACCGCCGATCGCAACAATTGAGAGACCGCGCTTTCCCAGATTCGCCGCGACTGCGCGCCATCCATCCGGCGTCCATTCCTTGTAGGCGAACATCGGCGCCGCGTGGATGACGGCATATTTGCCATTGATCGAAACGGTCGTGGCTTGCGCCGCTGCTGGGCAAACCAGCTCAGGAACGCGCGGAATGTCGAGGGCATCGGCGAGCCGAAGGTTTTGCTCGACGCGGTGAAGCTTCTCCGCCGCGGGGACAGCCCGATGCAATGCAATGCGCTTGAGCGCGCGTGCGCCCCACGGAACGGTGTCCGTCGTTACTCCGACGCGCCACCGGCCGGCCGCGAAAGCAAAAACCGTCGGACGGTCTCCGCTTTGGGTCGATACCGCAACATCGTAAGAACGCCAAAGGCGCCGGATCAGGCGCAGGCTCTCCACCGCTGTCGGCCGCTGCGGCATTGTGAGGATACGGTCGATGTCCGGGTTTCCGGCAATAATTCCCGCGGTGCCGTCGAACACCAGCACGTCGATCTGCGCCTGCGGCCAGGCGCGGCGCACGCTGCGGATCACCGGCGTCGTCAGCAGCAGATCGCCGATGCGGCGCAGGGAGATGATCAGGATGCGGGAGGGCGCGGCCATGCCGGGTTCTCGCAGAACCGGAACTACCGGTCCATGGCGGTGAGGCCTTCGGACTTGAGCGATCGCCGCAGCGACTCGAGAAACGCGTGCTGTTGCCCCGTTTCGTAAGCGAGCGGCGGTTTAACGCCCCAGACCGGCTTGGGCCACGCGGCGTCGGTATAACGGCGCGCGATCACATGCACGTGCAATTGCGGCACCTGATTTCCCAGCGCTGCGATATTGAGCTTGTCGCATCCGGTAATGTTTTTCAGCGCGCGCGCCGTTGCGGCGATTTCGCCGAGCAGCTGCACCTGCGCGTTCTCCTCGAGATCGATGAGTTCGACGAGACCGGGCAGGCGCGGCACCAGGATCAGCCACGGATAGTTGGCGTCGTTCGTCAGCAGCGCGCGGGCAAGCGGGAGGTCGCCGACCGGAACCGTGTCTTGCGCGAGTTGTGGGTGCAGCGACCAGCCCTTGATAAGCCCTGAATTCATTGGACAAATCCACACGATTCTTTCGGAGGAAAGCTAGCAGAGACGCCGCCCCACTGCTTGCTTTCCCTGTTTATTGGCCCGATATAGACGCCGGGAGGTTGGCGGTGGACGAGCCACTCGCCAACCGGGTCAGGTCCGGAAGGAAGCAGCCCTAACGAGCGCGGTTCGGGTCGCTCGTCAGCCTCCCACTAATTCCTAGACTTGTTCGCGATCAGTCCGCGCGTCGCGCGGCGGCGAAGCGGATGGCACGATGAACGAGCCCAGAAAATCCGCTGTTTCCGGTCCCGCCTCGGCCGAGGCGCCGGCCGATGGTTATCGCGTGCTCGCACGCAAATACCGGCCCGCAAGCTTCGAGGACCTGATCGGGCAGGACGCCATGGTGCGCACGGTCTCGAATGCGTTCGAGAGCGGCCGCATTCCGCAAGCCTGGATCCTGACGGGCGTGCGCGGTGTCGGGAAAACGACCACCGCGCGGATTCTTGCGCGTGCGCTCAACTACGAACTGCCCGACGGCTCGGTGAAGGAACCGACGATCAAGATGTCGGTGATGGGCGTGCACTGCCAGGCCATCATCGAGAGCAGGCATCCGGACGTATTGGAGATGGATGCCGCTTCGCACAACGGCGTGGACGATGTGCGGCAGATCAACGATGCGATCCGCTACGCGCCGATGAGCGCGCGCTACAAGGTCTACATCCTTGACGAAGTGCATATGCTGTCACCTGCGGCCTTCAACGCACTGCTCAAGACGCTGGAAGAGCCGCCGCCTCATGCGAAGTTCATTTTCGCGACCACCGAAATCCGCAAGGTGCCCGTGACGGTGCTCTCGCGCTGTCAGCGTTTCGATCTGCGCCGTGTCGACGCCGCTCTTCTGGTGAACCATATGCAGGGCATCGCCGCGAAAGAGAAGACCGAGATCGAGCCCGCCGCGCTCGCTTTGATCGCGCGCGCGGCGGAAGGCTCGGTCCGCGACTCCCTGTCGTTGCTCGACCAGGCAATGGCGCATGCAGCCGGTCCGGTCCGGGCCGAGGACGTCCGCCAGATGCTGGGGCTGGCGGATCGCGTGCGGGTAGTCGATTTGTTCGAGGTGCTTATGAAGGGCGATGTCGCCGCTGCGCTGAAAGAGCTGCGCGAGCAATATGAGATCGGCGCCGATCCTGCCGTCATCCTTGCCGATCTCGCTGAGTTCACCCACTTTGTCACACGCGTCAAAGTCATTCCGGCGGTTGCTGACGACGTGTCGCTGTCGGAGGCCGAACGCACGCGCGGGCGCGCTTTCGCGTCGCAGCTATCGATGCGCGTGCTGTCGCGCACCTGGCAGATGCTGCTCAAGGGTGTCGCCGAAGTGCCGGCATCCGGGCGTCCGGTTGCTGCCGCCGAGATGGTGCTGGTGCGCATTGCCTATGCAGCCGATCTGCCGACGCCCGACGAAGTCGTTCGCTCGCTCGGCGAGAATGGAGCCGCACCGGCCCGTCCGCAGGGGAACGGCGGTAG
>DASSYU010000578.1:0-3121 GCA_035703125.1 Pseudolabrys sp.
CTGCTCTATATTCCTCGCCTTCTATATATCCGTTCAGCGCACCATTAAAGACGAAGGCGAGTGCCGTACGGATAGCGGCGTCACGCACATCGCCGCCACTCACCGCGTCAAGATCGGCATCATCGAGGATGGTTGGATAACAGACTTGCGTATCGGGGTTGGAAGCCATGTTCATAATCCTGAGGGAGGGCAAGACAGCTCGCGAGCAAGGTCCCAAC
The DNA here is from genome assembly GCA_035703125.1 of Pseudolabrys sp. GTDB lineage: Bacteria > Pseudomonadota > Alphaproteobacteria > Rhizobiales > Xanthobacteraceae > Pseudolabrys. The sequence goes on from DASSYU010000578.1 coordinate 219, forward strand.
CAAATCTGCTCGTTTTGAAGGTGTGATCTTGGAGGTACTGCGTCGCGCCGCGAATACAGGCGTATGCAAGGTTGCCCTCGCCGCCGCTCACCGCATCAAGCTCTACGTCCGCAAGGCAGCGCTGGTGCGGCTTCTCTGGGATGTTCATGATCTTCTCCATTCAATCCAGCGTGGACCATCCATCGCTGTGCGGGGAACACTGCCGCAAGGTTCTCTCCGTCACCGTGAACCGCTTCACCGGCGGCACCCAAATCCGACATTTCGTGATGGCCATCACAGTGGAGTGCCCACTGCTTTGAGCCCACACGCGAGGCGGCGATGGTTCGCTAAGAGTTGGCAATAGAACCCGTGAGAGAGGCTGTAAGGCGCTAGCTATCTGCTAGCTACTTCCCGGCGCAAAATCGGCGTGTTGCGGCGTGGTAATCAACAGTGCGATGCAACGCAAATCGCGCCGGGATGAGCGGCGCGACCGAGAGGCGTGACGGTTGGCAGGAGCGGCTAAGGGATCGTTTGCTTCTCGATGGCGCGCCCGAGGTTGAGCACATTGTCGGCAATGACACCGAGCCCGACCCAGCGGGTCATCCCAACGTAGCCCTTGTAGCGGCATCGAGCGAGGCCGTGGCGCCGCTTGACCACGCTGATGCGTCCTTCAGACCCGGTGCGCCATTTCTGACCGTTGCGGAACCAGCGCTTCCTCTGCTCGCGCTTGCGCTCGGGGCTCTTGGTCGAGCGATTGGGAATGCAGACGCGCTTGACGCCTTTCGCTTTCGCGGCCGCCTCATTCCTGAGCGAGTAGAATGCGGCATCCGCTGCCACCAAACGCGGCGCGCGGCCGAGCAGCGCTTGATGTGTCTCGATCGCGGCGACCAGCAGGTCCGAGTCATAGGGCCGCTGAGGATAGACTTGGTAATCGGTAATGATCTGGTTCTCGGCCTCCTGCAGCTTCACCATTTTGCCGAACTCGTTCGGCTTGCCGGCCTTGCCCTTGCGAATAACTTCAGTTGAGGGCTCGAACAGACTGAGGAGCTTGCCTTCGCTGCGTGTGTTGCCGCGGAAGATGCGTGCCCTGGTCTGTCGCATCACCTGCTTGACGCGCAGTGCCATCTGATCGAGTTCTTGGCGCAGGCCCTCCAGCACAAGCTGCTGCAAGATGTCCTTCGAATGCTTCACACCTCGCTCGATCTCTTCGGAGAAGCGCTTTGCCTGTCCCACGACCCGGCTTGTTGCATCCAACAACCGGCCATAGCGCTGCTTCAACTTGTCCTGATTGACCGAGCTTTTGGCGCGCGCGACGCGCCCGATCTCCAGCAGCCGCAGCTTCACGCTCCGGCTCCGGTCACGCAGTTTAGTCCCGGCGGCGCCCACGATCTTGGTTATCTTACGCATGGTGCGCGTCAGCACCCGCACTCCGTCTCCCAGCAAGGTGCTGTCAGTCGGGTGATGGATGTCAGTCTCCACCACCGTTGTGTCCACACGCATCCGCCGCCCAGCCGTCACGCCCTGGTCGCGAGCGATCTGAACCAATCGTTCGTGAACCTCCTTGAGAACCTCCGGCCCGAGCGCCACACCCCAGCGCCCCATCGTCTTGGCGTCCGGCGCCTTGCCGGCGCCGACCCGGGTAAAGTCCCGATAAACCAGGTTGGCGCGCACCTCGCGCTCCAGCACCTCATAGCTCCAGTTGCGGATGTGCTTCAGGATCAGCAGCCGCAGCACCATCTCGGCGGGCGCGCCGCGCCGCCCGCGACAACGGCTCTTGGGATGTCGGTTTGCCAGGGCCTCGTACACCGCCGCCACAATGGCTTCATCCGAAAGCACCATATCGGCGTGCTTCATCCAGCCTTCACGAAGATCGCTCACTTCCGCGGCAATCAGCCCGTCGCCGAAGCCGAGCTGCGTTCGTCGCATCTCAATCATGCCGCTTGCTCCGTGTCTTCCGCGCAGTCCGTTCCGGGCGCAGCAGGTCATGATTGAGCTCGCAGATCGCCTCGATCGCCTCCTTCAGTTCCTGATAATTGCTGAGCCAGCGACGTACCTCCGCAACCCGCTCGCGGCGCACGCTGATCTGACGCGTGCGTCCCCCCGGGTAGGTCACGGTCAAGACAAACACTTGATGCCCTTCACCCCGCGCGCATTTGGGGCAGCCCTTCGTGTGTCGGACCGTGCGCTCCAACAGCGAGCCACGCAGCAACTCGCCGCTGATCGGCAATTTGCTCACCAACTTCTCACGCGCGCGCAGAGCCTTATCTCGAATCATTCATAAGAATGAATCAGTGCCGGCCGCCAGCGTCAACCCCAATCCCGTTCGATCTCGCAGTTTTCCGATACCCAGCCGATTCTGCGCAAAGGTCAAAGCCCGCTAATTTTGCGCCGGGAAGTAGCTAGAACGTCAGTCCGGTGCGGAACACCTCGATCGCATAGAAGGCGAGCTCGGCGTCGAGGCAGCGCTGGATATTGCCGGCCTGGCGGAAACCGTGCTGCTCGCCCGAGAACAGGAAATAGCCGACGGCATTGCCTTTGCGCCGCAGCGCCTCGACCATGGCTTCGGTCTGGTTCGGCGGCACCACCGCGTCCTCGTCGCCCTGGAAGAAGATCACCGGCTTCGACAGTCGATCGGCGTGATAGAGCGGCGAGCGCTCGCGGTAGCGCGCCTCCTCCTGCGGATAAGGTCCGATCAGCCAGTCGAGATAGCGCGATTCGAATTTGTGGGTGTCGCGCGCGAGCGCGCTGGCGTCGCTCACGCCGTAATAGCTCGCTCCGCCCTGGAAGAAGTCGCGGAAGGCGAGCGCCGCCAGCGTGGTATAGCCGCCGGCGCTGCCGCCGCTGATGACGCAGCGCCCGCCGTCGATGCGTCCGCGTTCGGCGAGGAACCTGGCGCCGCTGACGCAGTCGTCGACGTCGGCCAC
>DASSYU010000012.1:0-2242 GCA_035703125.1 Pseudolabrys sp.
CGGGCTGCAATGAATTGTCCGGTAGCCCCGGCCAGTAGCGACGGATGCTGGCGTAGAACGACTGCGCCCGCTCAGGATTGACGTCGTAGTTCTCCTCCTCGATCCACTCGACGTCGGGGCCGAACCGCATCCGGCCAGCGATATCGAGCGTCACATGGATGCCGAGCCCGCCGTCGATGCGCGGCGTAGGATAAACCAGCCGCGAGAACACCGGCCGCCCGGCGTAGCCGAAGTAGTTGCCGCGCGCGAGCACGAGCCGCGGCACCCGCTGCTCTGGATAATCGTCGGTGCGGCGCGCCAGCGCCTGCGCGCCGAGCCCGGCCGAGTTCACCACCGCGTCGACCGCAAGTTCGCCACTCTCGATGCCTGAGAACCGCACCACCCAGCCGGCCTGGGTGTGGATGAGCCGCTCGACTTTGGTGTTAAAGGCGATCGCGCCGCCGCGATCCTCGAGATCGCCTTGCATTCCGCGCATGAACGAATGGCTGTCGATGATCCCGGTCTCCCGCGAATGCAGAGCGGCGACGCAGTTCAGGGCCGGCTCCATGGCGCGGGCCGCGGCGCCATCGATCATGGTGAAGCCTTCGACGCCGTTGATCGTGCCTTGCTTGAGGATCGCCTCCATCTTGGCTACCTCGGCATCCTCGGTGGCGACGATGAGCTTGCCCCATTTGCGATGCGGCACGCCATGCAAGGCGCAGTACTCGTACAGCAGCCGCCGGCCGCGCGGGCAATGGTGCGCCCGCAGCGAGCCGTTCGGGTAAAACATGCCGCCGTGGATCACCTCGCTGTTGCGAGACGAGATGCCGTTGCCGATGCCCTTGGTCATCTCGGCGACGATCACCTCGTGGCCTTTCAAGGCCGCGGCGCGTGCGACCGCAAGCCCGACAACGCCGGCGCCGATCACCAAAACTTGCATGCGATTTCCGGTCTCATGGGAGGATTTTGCAGCAAAGCGGCTTGGAGGACATGCCTAAATTAGGGGTACCAAACCAACTACTGTTGTGCGGCCCCGATGTCCGCTTTGGGTCAGAAGCGGACATATGCGCCGCAAAAAGCGACGTCGGCTTTACCCCCGAAAGCGGACATGTGCAGTGCACTAGCTCATGTCTGCTTCGGCCCAAAAGCGGACATTGGATCGCTTACTCGATCAACTCGTCGGCGCGGGTGAGCAACGTTGACGGCATGGTGATGCCCAGCGCCTTGGCGGTCTTGAGGTTGATCGCCAGCTCGAACTTGGTCGGCTGCAACACCGGAAGATCTGCTGGCCTCTCGCCCCTGAGAATGCGGCCGACAAACGTTCCGGCCAGTTGATACAGTTCATCCAAATTGGGGGCATAACTCATCAATTGCCCGGCCACTGCGCCCACGGTAGCTAAGCGGTCATCGGAGATCGTGGGTAGCGCGTGGCGGAGCGCCAGCAGGGCGAGGTATTCACGTCGACTGGAAAAGAACGCGTCGGAAGTGACCACAATGGCGGCGGCTCGTTGTTCGACGGCAGCAGCCAGGGCGTTGTCAATTTCATCCTCAGTGCTGGCGAAGACAACGACGATCTCCAGCCCTAGGCGTCTCGCCGCCACCTGAACACTTTGAATTTTAACTTGCAAAGTCGCCGGGTTGCGTGGGTTGAAGAGCAAGGCGACCTTGCTGGCTGTCGGAAGGAGTTCGCGCAGCAGTTCCAACCGCTTTGATAAGAGCTCTTCGCCGAATGTCGTGATCCCAGTAACGTTGCCCCCCGGCCGGTTGAAACTGGCGACGAAGCCGAGCTGCACGGGATTGCTGGCGGTGGTGAAGACGATGGGAATGGTTCGGGTCGTCGCCATCGCCGTCCAGGTGGCGAGGTCGCCGTCGAGGGAGACGATAACTGCGACATTACGACTCGCAAGCTCCGCCGCCATCGCCGGCAACCGGTCGGACTGACCTGCTGTTGAGCGATAATCGATGGCGACGTTACGGCCGTCGACGAAGCCCATCTCACTCAGGCCGCGGCGAAATCCGTATTCAGCCGCTACCACCGCGTGAAGAAACCCGATCACTAGCTGGCGTTCCCCCGGGGACGAGAGCGGGGGCCCCATAGGAGGGGGCTGCTGCGCGCGCGCCGCGAGAGGCCACGCAACCGTCGCTCCAGCTAAAAGCGTAATGAATTCGCGCCGCTTCATTGGCCGCCCGAGGCTCAGGTGAAGCCATGGTAATGGCAAAAACTAGTTTACTGGAAGGGCCGTCGATGTCCGCTTTGGGTCAT
>DASSYU010000002.1:0-4674 GCA_035703125.1 Pseudolabrys sp.
AAGCGCCGCCTGGCGCAAATTCTCAGCGAAGGTGATGAAGCCTAGTTCGCCGCTGACGCGTGCCCGGCTGTGCGGAACTTCGGCGTCGGTCTTGGGTTCCAGCGGAGCTTTCTGAAGCTCGCGCACATGTACGAGACGTTCTCGCAAGGCATGGTCGATCTCATGCATGAGCGCTGCCTTGAGCTTCGCGAGATCGCCGGTCTCTACCGCTTGCTCGGCGGCCGGAATCACCGGCCCGTAGTCGATGCCAGCGGGCTTCAATCCGGTGTATATGGCGCCCTCGCCGGCGCGATGCAGCCGTATGACCGTTTCCATGAGGACCTGGTCCGCCAGCTCGCGCGCATCGGCGCCGAGGCCGCGCACCTTGCGAGACTTCACAAATGCCGCACGTATTTCTGCTTCTGCCGATGCTGGCGCATAGGCGAGAACCGGATTGATATTCCCGGTCTCAAGCGCCTTTTGAACGGTTTTCGCAACCGGCCCGTCGATTGAATCGCAGTGCGCTTGCGCGCTCTGCGCGCCAACACTCATGCCCGCGGCAACGATTGCAATGATCCAAATCCTGAGCTTGGTCATTTTCCGCTCTCCGTTAGGCGACATCCCGATTTTAGCTTTTCAAGCGCATTTTCACGGCGGGCGCATTGATTTGAATCAACCGCCACGGCTTGCCGAACTCGATACTGCGAGAGAAATCGTGCCATACTGCCGCCGCGAATATTGTGTGCTTTCATTTGAGGCAATCGCCCTGCTTCGCGCCCGTGGTTTTAACGTCCGCCGATTGGAGGATGGCCTCCCGGAGTGGCGCGCCGATAGATTGCCCGTCGTAACCGGAAGCGCGTGAATAATGAAAACTGTGCTGTCTTTGCAATTCTGGGAGGAAAGATGATGAGCGCGGTCGAAACCAACGTGCAAAGCACCCAATATGTGGATTTTTGGAATGAGATCCTGGTTCCGAAATTCATCAAATACAAACACATCTTAGTCGATGGGTTGACTCATCACAGTGAAGCTATTTTTCCGTCATTGCCGGTCAAGGAGGGCGATAGCGTTCTCGATGTTGGATGTGGTTTTGGCGATACTGCTATTAAACTCGCACAGCTTGTAGGCGAAAACGGCAAGGTCGTTGGTTTGGATTGCTGCGAGGCCTTTCTGGAGTACGGTCGCAAGGATGCGGCAAATCGTGGTTTGCGAAATATTTCATTCGTCAATGGCGATGCGATGCTCGAGCGGTTCGAACCCGAGTATGATTTCGTATTCTCGCGCTTCGGCACGATGTTTTTTGCCAACCCGGTGGCCGGATTGCGGAACATGCGAAAGGCGCTGAAACCGGGCGGGATCATGACACACATTGTTTGGCGCACGCGCACGGATAATCCCTGGCTTAGTATGGCCAAGGACGTTGTCTTGAAGTTTCTACCGCCGCCCGGTGAGGATGCTCTGACTTGCGGCCCCGGACCATTTTCGATGGCGGACGAGCCAATGGTCACCAAGATGATGGAGATAGCTGGTTACAGTGACATCACCTTCAAGAGGGTCGACGCTCCCGTGCTGGTCGGAAAAACCGTCGACGACGCCGTAAATTTCCAACTTGCCATCGGCCCTGCCGGAGAAGTGTTCAGAGAGGCCGGCAAAGAGGCTGAGGCAAAGCGTGAGCAGATCGAAGCGGCGCTTGCGGGGGCCATCAACTCTCAGAAGAAGGATGCTGACGGGATCATTATGAATTCATCGTCCTGGGTCATATCAGGGAAGAATCCGGCCTAGGGTGTTGCAACTTTGCGCACCGAAAAGAGCCAAGTCGAAATCACCGTGACGCCGCCTATGCTCTTGAAGCCATGGAGATGGTCGCAGGACAGAACGAACCCGCGACATCTATTCCCTCACCTGACCATAAGGTGAGGGCCGCAGCGCCGAAATCGAAATAAATTCAGCTGCTTATTTTTCAGATGGTGCGGCCGAGAGGACTCGAACCTCCACGGTGTTAACCGCTAGCACCTCAAGCTAGTGCGTCTACCAATTCCGCCACGGCCGCATTTTTTCGAGCACGATCTGGTCCGTACGCCGGTTCCCGCCTTTCGGCATCATGCTCATGGGGAGAAGGACGAAAGGCTCGAAACCCCGCGTCCTGATGATGGCGGTCCATGTAACAAATAGGATGTAGAGGGACAAGACCCGGGCACCCTCGCCGCAGGCCTGATTTTGCTGCGGTTAGCGCATATCCGGCGGCCGCGGCAGCAGCTCCGCCACGTTGACGGCGATGCGATTGCCGTTCACGACGACGGTGCCCTTGGCCACCGGCAGATTATTCGCAAGGATACTCACCGCGTCTGCTTCGGAGGCGTCGAGCTCGATGATAGCGCCGCGACCCAGTCGCAGAACCTGGTGGATGGGCATAGATGTGGTGCCAAGCACCACGGTGATGTCGACGGCAACCCTGTCGAGTGTGGCCACGCTTGTTTCCTTGTTGTCGTTCCGCGCGTCCGGCGGGGCAAGCGCCAGGTCAGCACGGTATGGTGAATGAGTGGTTAACGCACGAAACGCCTTGATTGTCGGGCTTCCCGCGCCTGCCGGATCGGTGCCGGCCGAATGGCGCGTGAGCGATTCACCTGTCTCCTACGAGGAGGCAGTCGCCGCCATGGACGCCCGAGCGGCTGCTATCGCGGCCGCGAGTGCGCCGGAACTGGTCTGGCTGCTCGAGCACCCGCCTCTTTATACGGCGGGCACGAGCGCCAACTCGGGCGACGTCCTCGACGCGCGGTTCCCGGTCCACGAAAGCGGGCGCGGCGGGCAGCTGACCTATCACGGTCCGGGACAACGGGTCGCCTACGTCATGCTTGATCTCAAGCGCCGCAGCCCGGACGTGCGCCGCTTCGTCGCCAGCCTGGAGGAATGGGTCATCCGCACGCTTGCCTCGTTCGATATCGTGGGCGAACGGCGCGACGACCGGATCGGCGTTTGGGTGCGCCGGCCGGACAAGGGTAAAGGCTATGAGGACAAGATCGCCGCGATCGGCATCCGCGTGAAGCAATGGGTGACGCTGCACGGCATGGCGCTCAACGTGGCGCCGGACCTGTCGCACTTCTCCGGCATCGTGCCCTGCGGCGTCAGCGAGACGCGCTACGGCGTGACAAGTCTCGCCGACCTCAAAGTTCGTGCGTCCATGGCCGATGTGGACGCAGTATTGCGGCGCGAGTTCGACAGGCTTTTCGCGCCAATGGCCGGTCAAACCGTCGGCAGCACGGAAAAATCGCCGCTTCGCTCCGCGAGATCGACTTCGGTCCCTTCGCGCTGATCGAGCGCACTCACGTGCGCCGAAAAAGGCCCGCGCCGGCATGCTTCGATCGCAGCCTCGACCTCGGCAGCAGGGCCGGCGAACACAGCCTCGACCGAGCCGTCACGGCGATTGCGCACCCAGCCCTGCAGGCCACGTTGATGCGCTTCATCCTCGACAAAAGCGCGATAGCCCACGCCCTGGACACGGCCGCGGGCGACGATATGGCGGATCACGCGATCGCTCACACCCCGTCTCCCGCGTCGATGACGCGCGCGCCGGTCCAGCGCGATGCCGACCATCGCTCAACCGATTGAACATACGACTCCGGCAGTTTCCATCCGCGCGCGGCCGCGGCGATCATCTCGACATAACCCGGTCGCGGCGTGCCACGCGCCCGCCGCCGCAAAAGGTAGATCATCGCCCGCACGCGCCGCCTCTCAGTCCGCACCGGCAGATGCCTCACATCGTAGAGGCCCTGATGCAGCTGTTCGTAGGCGTGTAGCGCCGCGATATCGCGCGGCGTCAGGCGCCAGAGAATGCCGTGCACGACATCGCCCGCACTCGGCGCGACAGAGCCCCACCCTTCGAGGCCGACGAAGAAACGGTAACCCTCGAGAATGGCCGGCCCGATTGCCCGCGCGCCCGGGCACCGGCGCTTCATCGCCGGCCGGTTCATATTGGAGCCATAGGCAAAGTAGAGGGTCATCGCGCCGGCATAGCAGACCTGTGACCTCAGCGTCAGCGGCCGCGGATGCCGGCATCTGGCCGCAGCATAACGCCAGTGTGAATTGGCACATCCGAGAGCCTGTGATGTGCTTCGCCGGCTTGCCGGTGCGTAGTGCGCCCGGCCAACCCGAAGGGAACCATACGTGAGCAAAACTGACAGAGCTATTTTTTCGCGTCGTACCTTGCTCGCGCTCACAGCCGGCGCTGCGGCGGGCGCTCTCACGACACCCGCGAGCCGCGGATTGGCGCAGAGCGGCCGGCCGAAGATTGGCGTAATCGGCTCAGGCCGCCTTGGTGGCGCCGTCGGCACGCTACTCGCCAAGGCCGGCTATCCGGTCATGTTCTCGTCGCGCCATCCGGACGAGCTCAAGAAACTGGTCGAGGATGCGGGGCCCAATGCCAGCGTCGGTACTGTCGAGCAGGCCGCCGCGTTTGGCGACGTCATTCTCATCGCGGTGCCCTACTCGGCCCTGCCGCAGGTCGGTCGTGACAATGCGAAAGCGCTCGCCGGCAAGGTCGTGCTGAACGCCGCGAATCCCGTGATATCGCGCGACGGTGACGTCGCCAAAGCAGCACAGGAAAAAGGTGTTGGCGAAGCCGATGCCGAACATCTGCCCGGTACGCGACTGGTGCGGGCGTTCAATTCAACCGGCGCGGGCAGATTCACGAGCGAAGCA
>DASSYU010000064.1:0-3763 GCA_035703125.1 Pseudolabrys sp.
GCTGAAGACCCCTCTCTCGGTGATGGTAAACGAAGCCACGGCGCACGGCACTGAGCCGTTTGGCCAGAAAATTCTCGAGCAGGCCGACATCATGCGTGATCAGGTTGCGCGGCATCTCGAGCGGGCACGTCTGGCTGCAAGGCTGACGGTCGTCGGATCGGTCACGCAGGCTGCACCCGTCGTGACGGCGCTTGCACGCACCATGGAAAAGATTCACCGCGACAAGAACCTGACAATTGATGTCCATGCCGACGAAACTGCACAGTTTCACGGCGAGCGGCCCGATTTGGAAGAGATGGTCGGAAACCTCGTCGACAACGCCTGCAAATGGGCGTCATCGCGTGTGGCGATTGAGGTCGTGCGGGAACGCCCTGATGCGTCGAGCGAACGCCAGGTTGTGCGGGTCATCGTCGACGACGATGGGCGCGGACTCTCGCCGTCCGAGCGCGAACAAGTGGCCAAGCGCGGGCGTAGGCTCGACGAGACGAAGCCGGGATCCGGCCTGGGCCTTTCGATCGTGCTTGAGCTCGCCGGGCTTTATGGTGGCGGACTGACCTTCGGGGCGGCGCCGCTCGGCGGGCTGCGCGCCGAGTTGGTGTTGCCGGCCGCATGAGCGGCTGCCGATGCCTTTTTGTCGCCCGCCGGAGTTTTGCCCCAATCCTAGCCTCCCGATAGCGTGACCTTGCAGATGGCGGGTTCAAGGTTGCTTGGGGGGTCCACAATGTCGGCATTCAAAATTGCTGCCGTGGCTGTTGCGGGTGCCGTTCTCACGGGATGTGCCGGCAGCCCGGACGGGATGGGCCCCGGTCCCAAGGAAAATACCGGTACCTTGCTTGGCGCATTGGGAGGCGCGGCCATTGGCTCCCAATTCGGCGGCGGCACCGGCGGGCATGTCGCCGGAGCACTTATTGGCGCCGGAATTGGCGGCCTCATCGGCAATCGGATCGGCGCCGCCCTTGACGATGAGGACAAGGAGCGGGCCTACGCCGCTCAGATGGACGCACTCGAGCGCGGCCAGCCTGGCGCGCCGGTGTCCTGGCGCAATCCGGATTCCGGGCGCTACGGCACCATCGTTCCGGGGCCTCAATATCAGCAGGCTGGCCGCAACTGCCGGTCCTATACCCACACGATCTATATCGGCGGGCAGCCGCAAACCGCCCGCGGGACGGCTTGCCGCAATCCGGACGGCACCTGGACGGCCGTCGGGTAGCGTTCAATTTACACTTAACAACTTCTTAACGCCCGCCGCCGTATCAAGCCTGGAGGCTTGAATTCGGATCGACCGAGGATGGCGGGCGCCGAGACGACCGTCGAACGGCTGCGGCATTTTCTGCGAGAGCACTCGCCTGGGGCGCGTTCGCTGCTGATCGGCGAACTCGAACGCAGCGTGCTGCGCGGTGAAGACGTCGTCGGCGCGGACCTTGTTCTCCAGGAACTCCGCCGCATTGTTCGCGAGCAGCGCGATGTAGCTCCCCGCGTAGAAGATTCCGCGCGGTTGCTGTTCAAGCCGCTTGAGCCTTTCATTGTCGATGATCGTGGCGACCATAAACACCCGGGCCGTATCGCACGCTCGTCGCTGGACGCGTTATGGAACTGGATCAGGCGGGATCTTTTGCCTCATGACGCCGACGCCCTTGCCGGCGAGGTGAGTGAAGCAATGGTTGCCGGCGATCAGGCAAAGACCGAGCGGCTGGCGCGCATGTTTCAAGACAGGGTCGCCGCCGCGATCGACTCCAATATCAACGCCGACGATCAGGACGGAAAGATCCGGCGCCGGATACTGCAACAGATCGGCACGCCTCGCGCGGGCGATGAGCTCTCCGCGCTCAAGGCCGCCCTCAAAGGGCGCGATGTATTGGCATCGCTGTCCGCGAGGTTGCCTCTCCAGATCGGGAACCTCGCCAACGCTCAGCTTGACGAATGCAGGAATCTCATTGAAAGCGCGGCCGCGCGAGACGGCGAGTTGTTCCTTTATGCCTTGCTGACGGTCATGAATCGAATGACCGCACCGTGGCAGCTGATCCGGCTTGGAGTGAAAGCGGCTGGAAGTGATACGGCAGCGCGCGTTGCCGACACGCACTATGGCGTTGCTGTCAATATCGTCATGGCCGAACTCGAACGCATGGTTGCGGAATTGCGCGAAGATCTTCGAAGAGGGCAGGGTGTTGCAGTCGGTGCACTCCTCAAGACAATTCACGATTCGGCGCGGGGGTTACGCACCGAGCTTTCGCTTCCGGTCGACAGCACCTCGGGACGCGCGCTGGCGGCTCAACGCACACATATTTCCGATATCCTGCGCGTCGAAATTGAATCGATGCCGGGCCGCGTCCGGCATTTGTTGCGACCGCGCCAGGAAAAAGAAATTCGCCCATATTCCGTGCTCGACCCCAACGAAGTCGCCGAGGTCGAGGCGCTGGTCGAATTTGTCGGTATATGCAGGTACTTTGCCGGCGAACTTGCGGTTAACGAGATGACACAGCGCGCCTTAAGCGAATTGCGCCATTACCTGGACAATGGCACCCGGGCATTGCTAGAGGGGCTGCGCCATGCCGGTGACGCCGATCGCAGTTTCCGGCAATCTCAGGTCGATGCAGCCGTGCGTTCTGCGCCAAGGTGTTCGGGCGGGAATATGCGGCGCTGCTGGGGAAGGCCGCAGAAGTTGCGGTCACCGGCGACAGTAGGGCGGCCCGCGCGTAAAGGCCGTTTTTGCTGCAGTGCGCCTGTGCGATAAAGCACATTGCTGTCACGATCAAACGTAATGTATTCCCTGCGGCGCTGCCCTCCGGTGGAGGTCCGACGCGGAATTAAGGCTCCATGACCCTTTGGTTCGTTTTCGCGCTGATGACAGCTGCGGCGATTTTCGCCGTCTTGTGGCCGCTTGGCCAGGCGGCGAATGCGCAGGCCGGCAGCGATCTTGCTGTCTATCGTGACCAGTTGGATGAAATCGAGCGCGACCGCGCTGCGGGGCTGATCGGAGCGGCGGAAGCAGATGCGGCACGGGTAGAGGTTTCCCGCCGTCTTATTGCGGCAGCCGATGCAGCGGAATTTACCTACGCCTTGCCGATCGGATCGCCGCTCTGGCGTCGCCGTGCGCTGACGGTTGGCGCGGTGGTTTTGTTGCCGAGCATCGCCGCCGCTTTTTATCTTGCACTCGGATCCCCGCAGTTGCCCGGCCAACCGCTGGCCGAGCGAGTCCGCGAAGCGCACCAAGGGCGTTCAATTGCAAGCCTCGTCTCGGAGGCGGAAGCGCATCTTGAACGCAACCCCGACGACATCCGCGGTTACGAAGTATTGGCCCCCGTCTACCTGCGTATGGGCCGCTTCGCCGACGCGGTGGGCGCGCGGCGCAAGCTGCTGACGCTGGGAGGCGAGACCGCTGGACGGCGGTCGGATCTTGGTGAGGCGCTCGTTGCGGCGGCGAATGGCGTCGTTACTGCCGAGGCCAAATCTGCGTTCGAGCGCGCAATGGCACTCGATCCGGAAGAACTCAAAGCCAGATTCTACATTGGTCTCGCGGCCGAGCAGGACGGCGACCGGGCAAAAGCAGCCGAGATATGGCGCGCCATGATGAAGAATGCGCCGGCCGATGCACCATGGGTTCCGATGGTGCGGGAAGCGCTGGCGCGCGTGGATGCACAATTTCCAAGCAATACCGCGCCAGGTCCGACCGCCGACGATATTGCCGCCGCCGGCGCCATGAGCGAGAAAGACCGTGGCGATATGATCCGCAATATGGTCGTTCGCCTTGCTGATCGGCTGAAAG
>DASSYU010000384.1:0-4045 GCA_035703125.1 Pseudolabrys sp.
GAAATCTGCACGCTGGGTGCGATGTGGCGGGGGCTGGAGACGGGTTCACGGTTGGGCTAGTGAGGCACTCCCAGAGGAAACGGGGAGCGAACAGATAGGCTTAACCTTCGGAAAACCGCGCCAGTCCTCGACCCGACCGGCCAGCATTACTCAGGCGTGCTGTCCTTAGGCTCAAGCCCGATCCGATCGTTGACAGCGTTTCTGAGCCGCTGCTTACAGCCGATGTACCGCTCAGTCGTATGGACGCTCTCGTGACCGAGCAAATACTGAATCTGCTCAATCTCGGCGCCCGCGTCATGGCACAACCGGGCGCACGTTCGCCGAAGGTCATGGGGAGCAGCACCCGGCAAACCGCACGCGCGGCAGGCGGTCGTCACGATGGACCAGATTACTTTCGGACTGAAGCTTTTTGGCGCAACTCGGCCGGCTGTTAGCGGCAGGATAAAACTGCACCACTTTGGGCAGGTTAACGGCACCACTTTTGACGTTCGACGCAGTGCAGGCGCACTTCGGCGCCGACGGCCGATGACGGCGGCCGAGGTCCGAGTTTGTTCGCTGCCGGAGATGCTCACCGCATAGGCCGGCCTCCCGCGCCACCAGCAGGAACAGGAGCAATGGAATCCGCGACGTGCTTGGCGTCCGGCTTGACGGACTCGATCACCAGGTAGAGTTTGTCGGCGCTGTTGACCTTCCCGGACACGCAGTAATATTGGCCAGGCGTGAGGATGCGGGATTTCGTAAAGTCGTAGAGCCGATAGACCCGGCGCGTCGAGTCATCTCTCATGACCAGCACGGCACAGGAGCGGTATTCCGTCCGCGAGAGCAGGAACAGATGATTGGCGCTGAAATTGAACATGGAGCAGTGTGAGGGAAAGGAGAGCGGAAGCGATCGCTTCCGCCCGCTGTCGGCGCCGTTGAGGGGTTACCCGGCGGACTCCTCCGGCCCGGGATATCGCACAGCGCGGCGCCTGATCGAGGCCAGCGACTTTATTCGGCCGACGGATTGTTGTTCTTGTTCGGTTTGCGAAGACTGTCGCCACCGAGCAGGAAAACTTCGGAGTTCTCCACCAGACGATCGGCGATGGCAGTCGCAATGGTGGTGTTGTAGAGGATGTTGCCCCAGTCGGAAAATGCCGTGTTGGTGGTGATAATCGTCGAACGCTTCTCGCCGTGACGGGTGGAGATCACCTGATAAAGCAGGTTGGAGGTTTGCTGATCAAGCGATAAGTAGCCCAGCTCGTCAACAATGAGCAAAGCCGGTTCGGTATAGACCCTGAGCTTGCGCACGAGCGAATGATCGACCTGCGAGGCCAACAGATGATTGAGCATGTCCATGGCCGTGGTGAACAGCACGCGCTGATTCGCCTGACAGGCACGCCAGGCGATGATCTTGGCCAGAAATGTCTTTCCTGTGCCGGGATTGCCAATGATGATGACGCTGGTGCCTTTGGCAAGAAACTCGAGATCCATGAGGCGGAGAATGCGCGTCTTGAGTTCCATTCGGCTCTTGTGGTGTTTGAAATGAAAGCTGTCAATCGAGCAGCGGGCATGCAGACGCGAGAGGCGGAAGCGGCGCTCGATGGAGCGGCCATTGCGCGACTCCAGTTCGGAATCAGCCAGTGATTCGAGCGCCTGCACCAGACCGAGATTCCGGGCCGCGGCATCAGCGACGATCTGATCGAGCTGGTTGCTCATAGTGGTGAGGCTGAGCTGGTTGAGTTTCTGTTGCAGAGACGTCATGGGAGTTCCTTTCGGGATTGGAGGATGACAGCGTCGTAGTCGGCAAGCGAGAGCGGATCGGTGGCCAGTTCATTGAGTTCGGAATGTTTTAAACGCAACGGAGGCTGAATGTCGCGACGGGTCTGCTGCTGCCTGAGGATGTTGGCGACGTAATCGGCGCCGAAGGCTTGCGCGGCATGCGCCTTGTTGAGCGCTGAGGCAACGGACTCGGGCCCGTAATCACGTATGAGCTCGAGCAGTTCCCGGACCTGCCGCGCCAGGTTGCGATCGGTGTCGGCGAGTTTGCGGAGATACAGCTCCGATGCAGGCCCGAGCAGCCGGATCAGCCGCTGCTGTGCGGCCGAGCGTTGTGCAGCCGCAAGCTGTGCGAACAGTTCCTTCTGGAAGCGTTCTTCTCCGAACACGCGGCCCCGTTCCCATGAGCGCGCGTAACAGGCGATTTCTTTGGACTGATCGTAGATGGCTACAGTGCCGGCGTCGGCCTTGACCGTCAGTTTGTGTCCCACGTACCGCGGCGGAACGCAGTAGCGGTTGCCGTCGAAGCTCAGGCGTATGTCTTTGTGGACCAGCACCTCAGCACTATCGCGGTAATCGGGCGCCAGCAGAGTTACCGGGCGAAGAAACTCGGGCTGAAAGCGTTCCTCAGGAGCCTGCCCGGTTTCCCGATGCTTGCGCCGGTTGGCAACCTCCTGTACCCACCGGCGCGCCTGTCCATTGACATCGGGCAGATCGGTGAAGGTGCGCAGAGGCCAGAAATTCCGGCGGATATAGCCGATGGCACGTTCCACTTTTCCCTTTTCCCAAGCTGCGCCGACGTGACAGGCACGAGGGATGAAGCCATATTCGCGGGCGAAACCGAGGAACCGGGGATTGAAGCGCACCAGGTTGCCTTCATGCTCGGCAACCGCGGTTGCGAGATTGTCGAACCAGAGTTCACGAGCACAGCCGCCAAATTCATCGAAAGCGTGAATGTGGCAGCGTACGAATGTTTCGAAGGTCTGGCTGTGAGTGAACTCCAGATACATCCTGCGACTGTGCGCTTCCACCAGACAGAAGGCGTATAGCTTGCGTGGAGCGCCGTTGTAGAGCAGTGCCCCGAAGTGCCCCCAGTCGATGTCGAAGCGTTCGCCGGGACCGGGTTCCACGCGCACATAGGCTCGCCTGGTTTTGGACTCTGCGCGGATTGCCCGGAGATGGTTCTTGACAAGGGTTTCACTGCCTTCGTAACCCAGCGTGCGAAGGCGCTGCGTGACAACCGGCGCGTGGGCCGACGGGTCCTGCTCGAGCAGTTCGGCGATGGCGGCCTTGAACGGGTCAAGCTTGCTCGAACGATCGCGGCGCGTGGGCGGAGGCGCCGGAGTTTCGAGGTATTTGATGATTGTGCGCCGGCTGATGTGCAGGTGGGCGGCGATCTTGCGCAGCGACCACTTCTCTACACCGTGCAGGCGATGAATGGTGTTGATCTGATCCGGGTTGAGCATCGGCGTGATTCCTTTATGGGCCGGAAAGTCTCAACAAGCCAGAGCAGTGTTGTTTGCAAGAGGAGACAGAACGGACGACTGATGCGGAAGTACTTCCAGAATCCACAGTTGCGCCGGAGCCAGGGTGTCGTTTGCAAGATCGTGCAGTCCTGCGCCAAGCAGCCAAACTGTTCCCGGGCAGCGCTTTAGGTCGGAAGCCAGGGTGTTGTTTGCAAGATTTGTGAAGTGCCGCTTACGGTCGCGGGCCCGCTGCTGGTCGCGGTTGCGAGCTACGGTGTCGGGGTGCGTCTGGCGGTACTGATCCCAATATTCCGCGTGCTGCTTACGCCACTGACGCGCGCTTTGGCGGCACTTCTCGGTGTATACCGGATCGCTGGCCAGCTTCTGACGGCGATAGTCGGCTCGCCGCTGTCGCTGGCAATCCGGACGGCAGCAGACAACCTGACCGGGATGGGATCGTGAAGGCTGGAAGGACTGCTGACAATACCGGCAGCAACGCGCGAGCAACGGACCGTTCCTCCTGCATGAGGTAAATACCTCCAGAGCAGATCAGAACCGCGCCTCTGATTTAGAAACTCGTTTAGAGTAGGTACCGCGTCCCCGCCAGCGGTTGTTCCCAACTGGTCTCATCGGCGCTGCCTTATCCTGCCGATTTTGGTGCCATTTCTCGCTGCCGATAACACACCGCGGCATCGCAGTACACGACGTGCACGCGCTCGGGCTCCACATCTGCGGCAATCGCGTTGATTTCGCCCGCGAACTGCTCCAGTTCAGTGGGACCGATCGAGCCCGAGGTATCGACGACGATCACCATCTCGCCGGCG
>DASSYU010000470.1:0-7534 GCA_035703125.1 Pseudolabrys sp.
GAGCGGAAGATTCATCTCTTCGAGCAACGCATAAGTCTTCATGTATGAATTGTGATGGACCGGGCGGTAGCGCGCCGAGGTTACCATGAAGCCAACGACACCCTTGGTCTGTCCGAATTCCTGGACAGTCCGGTAAGCGGCATCCGCGTCGTTGAACGGCAGATAAAGCATCGAACGGATCCGCAGCTCGTGCGCCAGCACCCGTTCGCTGAGCCAGCGGTTGTACGCACGCGCCAGCGCGACCTCGACCTCGATCTGCGGGTGCAAGCCAAGCTGAAGCATCGGCGTCGGAAACATCACCGCGACGTCGATGCCGATCGCATCCATCCATCGCCGCGTCAGCGCGATGTCGCGTTGCATGCCGCTTTCTGTTCTTTCCATGCCTCGGATCGCGTAGCGCATGACGCGGCCGCCCATGTCCTGATACCCGACGCCGGCCGGTAACATGCCAACACTCTTCGCATTCGCTTGCCGTGCGCTGCGAGCGAGTTGCTGCAGAACGGGATCGTCCATGTAGTCAAGGATTTCGCCAATCGACTCGCTTTCGTAGTGGTGCGAGTCCACATCGACGATAGGAAAATTCTTGTAGCCGCGCTCGGTTGCCTGTTGCGAGGCGTGCGCCAGCAGCTTGCTGGTGTCGAATTCCTCGACCTCCATGCGGCGGAAATCGGAAAGCGGAAGGTCCATATTTATCTCCCGGACCAGGCTTGCCACATGCCGAGCTCAAACACCTGCAGGTTAACGGCCTTGAGCATGGCTGTGACCGTCACCATCACCTCGGTCGCGGTCACGGCATCCTGTGCGAACGCGGGCAGTGCGCCATCGCGCTCCGCCGCGCGTTCGGCGTAGAGCCGCACGGATTTCGCAAGCATGTCCTGAATGTCGGCGTCGCTCGGCCGCCCGTCGGTCCGCACGATTGCTTCAGCTTCCGACGACATAGATGTCCTCCCCGCGCCTGACGACTTCGAATCTTTTCAGCTTCAGGCTGCGATCGGCGGCGCATTCGCCTGTCTTGAGGTCGTATTCGTAGCCATGCCATGGGCAGATGAAATGAATTTCGTCGCTTGAAAATTTCTGCCCCAGCCAGTTGCGGTCGGGGCCGATCACGTCCTCGACTTTATGCATCATGATGCCTTCGCAGGCTGGCCCGCCCTGATGCACGCAGATGTTCTCGTAAGCGTAGAACTTGCCCTGCCAGTGGAACACGCCGATCTCTTGGCCCGCATGGCTGACGATACGGCGTTCGCCGTCGGGAAATTGCGTGGCTTTGGCGACGAACACTTCGGGCATGCGGTCCGGTTCCATTTCACTTGTCGAAAGTATGGCACCGAACCGCATTGTGCGGCAACGAAGCGGCTTCGCGAAATGGAAATACGGGCTTGCGCTCATGCGCATTGTGCGAGGCGACAGCATCGCGCAAGGTTCGGCACGCGCGAAAAGGAAGCCTAAGTGGACTCGACCCTGATTCTTGCCGCAACCGCCGGCGCCTTCCTGCTGGCCGGCTTTGTCAAAGGCGCCATCGGGCTTGGCTTGCCGACAGTCTCCATCGGTCTGCTCGGGCTGCTGATGTCGCCGGCGCAGGCAGCGGCAATCCTCGTCGTGCCGTCATTGATCACGAATGTCTGGCAAGCCTTGGCCGGTGGCGGGCTTGTCGCACTATTGCGCCGCCTGTGGCCCATGCTCGTCGGGATCTGCGCCGGCACATTGTTAGGTGTGGTCTTGCTGCCGCACGACGACTCGGGTCGGGCAACGGTCTGGCTTGGACTTGCTCTTGCGCTTTATGCGGCGCTCGGGCTCGTCAACGTTCATTTCAAAGTGCCGCGGCACGCGGAAACATGGCTTGGCCTTGTCATTGGCACGGCGACTGGGGCGATCACGGTCGCAACCGGCATTTTTGTCATACCGGGGACGCCGTACGTCCAAGCCTTGCAATTCGAGCGGGACAAACTGGTGCAGGCCCTTGGCCTGTCGTTCACGGTTTCGACGGTCACGCTGGCCCTGGCGCTTGCGTACGGCGGACAGATACGCGGAACGCTTGCCGGGCCGTCACTGGTTGCGCTCGGCGCGGCGCTTGTCGGCATGGCGCTGGGGCAATCGATGCGTGGAAGGGTGCCGGCCGAAACCTTCCGGTTGTGGTTCTTTATCGGTTTGCTGCTGCTTGGCGCCCATCTGGCGCTGCGCGGCCTCTTATGATCGATTAGACCTCTTCGGTTGTCGCCATCAGGAATCGTGTGATGAAAATAGTCGATCTTTCCCACGTCATGAACGTGCATACACCCGGCTGGGTCGGTTACGCCGGCAACAAGATGTACTACGCGCAGAATCTTCAGACGGTCCGCATCGTTGCGCAGCGCATCGACACGGCCCTGCACGTGGGCACCCATTTTGACGGCGCCATGCACGCGACCGACAACAATAAGGGCGACATGGCTCACTTGCCGCTTGACTACCTGGTCAACCGCGGCGTCGTCGTCGACATTTCAAAGTACATGCACGATTGGGCGGTGATCACGCCGGAGATCATCGAGAGCAGTGGCGCCGATATCCGAGAAGGCGACATCCTCATTCTGCATACCGGATGGCACAAGCACTACGAAGGGCAGCCACAGCAGGACCTGGTTCGATACTTCTGCTACCACCCGGGCCCGAGCCTCGACACGCTGCACTGGATGTTGAAGAAGAAAATAAAGTGGTGGGGCATGGACACCGGATCCTGCGACCACGCCATGAACACATCCATCCGCTACATGCGGCCTGACCTCGCCGAGGAGTTCACGAAAAAGCACGGCAAGACACCCGGTGAATTTTTCGGAACATTCGAATACACGCACAAGAAATCCGGACGGAAAGTCTCGGCCGACGTGTTCCCGTTCCACAACTGGGCATTCCAGGAGGGCCTGCTGCACGCGGAGAATCTCGGCGGCGACATCGAGATGATGCTGGGCAAGCGTTGCGTAATCGGCGCGTTCCCCTGGCGCTACGAAGGCCTCGAGGGATGCCCCTGCCGGATCGTCTGCTTCCTTGATGTCGACGACAAGATCGAGGCGGTCGGCGACGCCGCGAAGGCGATTTTGCACAGCTAGCGCTTCGCTTTTTTACGTCTTGACGCTTGCGGGTCGTGCAGACGTGGGTCCGGCTTGTTGCCTTGTAAAGTTGCCTGAATCGCTTCGCGTAGAATCCTGTGCTTCGACCGTGGCCACAGCCTGACGTGAATATCGGCAAGAAGCTTCGCCGATTTGCCGAATACTACGATGCGGTCGCCGACCCCGATGGCCTCTTCCAGCTGGTGCGTGATCAAAATTGCGGTCGAGCCGCATTCGCGTGCCAGCGCCAGAAAGGTCTCGCGCAGTTCCGCGGCTGTGACCTCGTCGAGATGACCGAATGCCTCGTCGGCCAGCAGAATATCCGGCTGCACCACGAAGGCGCGCGCGATCGCCACCCTTTGGCGCATGCCGCCGGAAAGCTCGTGCGGATAGGCATTGGCGAAATGTTCGAGGCCCAGCCGTTTCAGCCAAGTCAGGGCGCGCTGGCGTTGCTCGTCTTCCGGCAGCCCGATTAATTCAAGCGGCAGCTTGGCGTTGTCCAGTGCCGAGCGCCACGGCAGCAGCCGGTCCTGCTGGAACACGGTGGCGATGCGACCGCGGAAAAGATCGAAGTCGGTGTGCGGGCTCTTGTCGCCGATACGGATGGCGCCCTCGGTCGGTGCTTCGAGCCCGATCATCAGATCGAAAAACGTCGATTTGCCGCAGCCCGTCTGACCAACAATGGCCACGACTTCACGCGGCGCGATGGTCAGATCGAGCCTTTCAATGGCGATCACCGATTGCCCGGTAGTGGTTTGCCGAAACACTTTGCGCAGGCCGGCTACATTAATAGGTGGTGGTCCGCTCATGCGCGCCACCGCAAAAGCCGCGCTTCAAATCGAGACACTATGGCTTCGAGAAGGAACAGCAGCGCGACCAGCACGATGGTCCAGGCGAACACGTCGGCGACCGAGAACAGTTCCTGCGCCACCGATAGTTGATGCCCGATACCGGTCACGGCGCCGACCAGTTCGGCGATGGTGACCACGCGGATTGCCAGGCTGATATTGACCTTCCAGCTGGTGAAGATCGTCGGCACGATCGCCGGCAGCATCAGCTTGACGAAATACTGCAAGGTGGTTGGCCGAAACGATTGGATCATCTGCCGCAGCTCACGCGGCACTGAGCGCATGGCGTCAAGTGTATCGACCAGGAAAACCGGGCCGCAGACGACCACCAGCACGAACCCGATGCGGAACTCGACACCGGGAAACCACAGCACCGCGAACAGAATCCAGGAGACGACGGGCACCGCCATCAGAATGCGGATCATCGGATGCAGGTACTTTTCGAGCGTATCGGAACGATACATCGCCATCGCGAGCACGATACCGAGCACGAACGAGACGATCAGCGCGCCGATGACCCGCGCCAGCGTGACAGCAATATCGAGGGGCGTGATGGTGGTGATCGCTTTTGCGATCCGCAGCATGCTCGGGATGGCGAATGGCGGAATCCCGAGCGCCGGCGCCAGGTGGGACAGGACCTCCCAGGCGAGCGCAAAGACCAGCAGGGAGACGAGAGTCTGACGCGGAAAAATCAATACCGGGGCAGACTCGCGATGCTCCGTGCTCATTTTGACGCGCGGCTATCCACTCAGGGCGTGTAGATGATCTTTTCGTCCGGCATCTTCTCGTAGAAACCGGCTTTCACTGCGCGCTCCATCATATCGGTGATGGATTTACGCGTCGCCGGGTCCCAGGCCGGCTTGATGATCATCTGTAGCCGCTTGCTTTCGACCGCGGCGGTGAGGATTCCGGGCGGCAGCTTGAGCGTCTCGTTGGCGATTTTGTCGCCGGCGGCCGTGTCCTTGTGCATGACGTCGGCAACATCCTGCAGCGCCGCGAGCAGCATCTGCGGCGCCTTGGGGTTTTTCGCGATCGCGTCGGCGCGCATGGCGGTCACGATCTCCCAGCCGTCGCCGCCGGTGATCTCCTTCCACCCTTCCGCGCCGTTGAAGATGACGCGCCAGTCCGGGTTCTGCCTGGCGGTGATGCTTGCAAGGGGCTCGATCACCAGTGCTGCGTCGACGCGGCCCGCCTCGAGCTGCGCGCGCGCAACGGCGAAGTTCGCATTCACCGTGATGATGTCCTTGCCGAGGTCGATGCCCTTGGCGTTGGCGTAGATCTTCGTCACCTGGAACTGCGAGCCGCCCATGTCGATGGCGAGCTGCTTGCCCTTTAGATCGGCGAGCGACTTGATCTTCTCGTCCTTGGCGAAGATCACGAGGTCGGCGAGCGTGAATCCAGTGGCGATGATCCGCACCGGCACGCCTTCCTGATAGAGCTTTTGCAGGATGGTCGGGCCGCCGATGAGCACGTCGGTCTCGCCGGTCGCGAAGGCCGCGTAGAAGGCCGAGATCGACGGATAGGCCCTGGCGTCGAGCTCGAAGCCATGCTTGGCGTCGATGCCGCGCGCTTTCATGATGTTCCACACCAGGGGGTTGAACACCGGCAAGGTGAGACTCGACACCTTGATGACCGGCTTCTGTTGCGCTTGCACGCCCGACGCGAAATTCAAAGTCAGCGCCGCCGCGCACGCGAATACGGCAGCAAATCCTCGTCGAGACATCTTGGCCATGACGTTCCCCCTTGCATATTTCGAGCAGCGATCTTGCGCGTCAGCTTGCTCAAAGGCGAGCGCGACTTTACTCCGCTTTCGTTTGCGTGCAAATAATTGGACGCCAGTGAGTGGAGGGCGTGATGCCGCATATCACCGCGCGAGACGGGACGCGGCTCTACTACGAGGAGGCAGGGCAGGGCACGCCGGTCGTCTTCGTGCATGAATATGCGGCGGACTACCGCACCTGGGAGCCGCAAATGCGGCGTTTCTCGCGGTCGCACCACTGCGTCACCTACAGTCAGCGCGGCTATCCGCCATCCGATATTCCAAACGATCCGGACAAATACAGCCAGGATTGCTTCAACGAAGACGTCATCGCCGTGATGGATGCGCTCAAGATCGACAAAGCGCATATCGTCGGCCATTCGATGGGCTCGCTGACGGCACTGCACGTCGGGATCCGGCATCCGCAACGCTGCATTTCGATGACGGCCGCTGGCTGCGGCTACGGATCGAGTGCGGACAAGAAGATCGTGGAGGATACCCGTGCGGCATCGCGCGAGACCGGCAAGATGTTTGCCTCCACCGACATCAAAACCGCCGCAGCGCGTTACGCCGACGGCCCGACGCGTCAGGCCCACAAAAACAAGGATCCACGCGGCTATGCCGAATTCGTGCAGATCCTCAGCGAACACTCGGCACATGGTCACTCGTTGACCATGATCAATCTGCAAGCCAAGCGCCCGACGCTGTGGGACATGGAAGCGGATCTGAAGAAATTCTCCGTGCCGCTGCTCATTATCGTCGGCGACGAGGATGACTGGTGCGTCGACGCCAGCATTTTCCTGCGCCGCACGGTGCCGACTGCGGGCCTGATGATCATTCCCCGCACCGGTCACACGCTCACGAGCGAGGAACCGGAAAAATTCAATGCTGCGTTGGCCGAATTATTTGCCGATGCCGAGGCGGGCCGCTGGCTCGCGCACAAACCACATTAAGAACCGGGAGAAAGCGATGGACCTCAAGCTCAAAGGCAAGACTGCGCTGATCACTGGCGGCAGCGAAGGCATCGGTAAGGGGATCGCGCTGGCCTTGGCGAAAGAAGGCGTCGATATCGCGATCTGCGCGCGGCGCAAGGAGCCGCTTGAGGCCGCGGCCGGTGAGATCGCCAAGACAACCGGACGCAAGATCGTCGCCATCCCCGCCGACCTGCGACAGGACAAGGATGCCAAGAACTTCGTAGAACAGGGCCACAGAGCCCTCGGGCGCGTCGACATCATGGTCAACAATGCCGGCTCGGCGGCCGGCGGCGTCATCGAACATCTGACGGAGGACGACTGGGAGAAGGGCCTCCAGCTCAAGTTCATGGGTTACGTCCGTTGCCTGCGCTATGTGCTGCCGGTCATGGTGAAGCAGGGTGGCGGCCGGGTCGTGAACCTGATCGGCAATGACGGCGTGAAACCCTCTTATTGGGAGATCTGCCCGGGGGCGGCCAATGCTGCCGGTCAGAACCTGACGCTGTCGCTGGCTGGGCAATACGGCAAGAACGGCATCAGCTTCGTCGCGGTCAATCCCGGTCCGGTGCGGACCGAGCGATGGGCGGGCCTGGTCAAGGCGATGTCGCGCGATATGAAGATTTCCTACGACGAGGCCGACAAGCTTGCCCCCGCATCGATCCCGATGGGCCGCATTGCGGAGGTCGAGGAGGTGGCAAACCTTGTCACCATGCTCGCATCCCCGTTGATGGAAATGGTCAATGGCACCATGATCGAGATCGACGGCGGCCAGGATAAGCCATTGATGGACCGCTTCCGCGACAAGCCGAAAGGCTAGTCGACCATGCCGAAATGGGGGTCCAGCGACGTCGCTTCGCTTGACAAGCTCGGCCC
>DASSYU010000034.1:0-4209 GCA_035703125.1 Pseudolabrys sp.
TGGTGCAGAAGCTTTATTCGAAGGGCGTCGCGATCACCGCGCGGCCGCCGTCCGACAATGTTCCGTGGTTCGTCTCGCTGCTCGTTTCATGGCTGCCCTTCATCGCGCTGATCGGCGTGTGGATCTTCCTGTCGCGCCAGATGCAGGGTGCCGGCGGCAAGGCCCTCGGTTTCGGCAAGTCGCGGGCGAAACTGCTCGCGGAGGCGCACGGTCGCGTCACTTTTGAAGACGTCGCCGGTGTCGACGAGGCGAAACAGGATCTGCAGGAGATCGTCGAATTCCTGCGCGACCCGGGCAAGTTCCAGCGCCTCGGCGGACGGATTCCGCGCGGCGTGCTGCTCGTCGGTCCTCCAGGCACCGGCAAGACGCTGATCGCGCGTGCGGTCGCCGGCGAGGCGAACGTTCCGTTCTTCACCATTTCGGGCTCTGACTTCGTTGAAATGTTCGTCGGCGTCGGCGCCTCGCGCGTGCGCGACATGTTCGAGCAGGCCAAGAAAAACGCGCCCTGCATTATCTTCATCGACGAAATCGACGCGGTCGGCCGTCATCGCGGCGCCGGTCTCGGTGGCGGCAATGACGAGCGCGAGCAGACGCTCAACCAGTTACTGGTTGAGATGGATGGCTTCGAGGCGAACGAAGGCATCATCCTCATTGCAGCCACCAACCGTCCCGACGTGCTCGATCCGGCGCTGCTGCGCCCGGGCCGTTTCGACCGCCAGGTCGTTGTGCCGAACCCGGATGTCGTCGGCCGCGAAAACATCCTGAAAGTTCACGTGCGCAAGGTGCCGCTGGCGCCCGACGTGAACCTGAAGACCATTGCCCGTGGTACGCCAGGCTTTTCCGGCGCCGATCTCATGAATCTGGTCAACGAAGCGGCCCTGATGGCCGCGCGCCGCAACAAGCGCATGGTGACGCAGTCGGAATTCGAGGACGCCAAGGACAAGGTCATGATGGGCGCCGAACGCAAGTCGCTCGTAATGACGGACGAAGAAAAAATGCTGACCGCTTATCATGAGGGCGGTCACGCCATTGTCGCACTCAACGTCATAGCCACCGATCCGGTCCACAAGGCGACAATTATCCCGCGTGGCCGCGCGCTCGGAATGGTCATGCAATTGCCCGAACGCGACAAGCTCTCGATGAGCCGCGAGCAGATGACGTCACGTCTGTCGATCATGATGGGCGGGCGCGTTGCCGAGGAAATGGTGTTCGGCAGGGAAAAGGTGACGTCGGGTGCGGCCTCAGATATCGAGCAGGCGACCAAGCTGGCGCGTATGATGGTGACGCGCTGGGGCCTGTCCGACAAACTCGGGACCGTGGCCTATGGCGAGAACCAGGACGAGGTATTCCTCGGCTATCAGGTGTCGCGCCAGCAGAATATTTCGGAAGCGACCGCGCAGACGATCGACGCTGAGGTTCGCAAGCTGGTCGAGGCCGGCTATGCCGAGGCAACCCAAATCCTCACCGACAAGCGGTCCGATCTCGAGGTATTGGCCAAGGGCCTGCTCGAATTCGAGACGCTGACCGGCGATGAGATTACCGATCTGCTCGCGGGCAAGCGCCCGGTGCGCGAGTCGGTCATCGAGCCGACCACGCCGCGCTCGTCGGCGGTGCCGCCGGCAGGAAAGCCGCGGCCGCGCCCCGAGCCGCCGACCGGCGAAGTCGCGCCGCAGCCGCAGGCTTAAGCAACCTTTATTCTCATAAGTGAGCATGGCCGCCTGGAGGGAGGCGTGCTTTCGTGCGCCAATGCCGCTCCAATCCTGTGTCTCACCCTTCGGCGAATTGTTTGCAACGCCCGCGCGCGGCACGCTGATGGGAAACCGAGGCGGGCGGCTGCATGACGCGCAACGGAAACTGAGCGTGCGCCGTTGGGTCAACCGCGCCTGGATCTGTTGCAGGCTCGCGTTCAACGACCGCCACCGGAAGGTCTGGGGCAACAGCTATACCGAGCTGTTTTTCCTCGATGAAGTAACGGCCTTCGCCGCGGGCCACAGGCCCTGCTTCGAATGCCGGCGCAAGGATGCCGAGCGGTTCGCGCTTTTGTTCTCCGGCAGGACACGACGCACACCGGCTGCGGTGATGGACAAAATTCTTCAGGCCGAACGACTCGACGGAAAAGCCAAGCGGAGCCACCGCGCCAAGCTCGATACTCTTCCCGACGGCGCGATGATCTCCCTGGACGGGCAAGCATTTGCCGTGCGGGGAAGCCGACTGCGGCTCTGGGCGCCGGATAGATATTTGCAAAGCCGGTCGCGCCCACACGGAATCGAGGTCGACGTGCTGACGCCGCAGTCAATCGTCACAGTGCTCAGGCGCGGCTATGTACCGCTCTGGCATCCGAGCGCAACGCGCCAGGCCGCGCACTTGTCCCAAATCAAGTAACTGGCCTGCGGGACATGCGAAAAAAGCGGCAGGACATAGAAAAAAGGTGCCGAATGTCGATGCCCGCCGCCCTGCAACGCCGCCGCGACTATGACGGCCCTGCGCTGTTCTCTTATGGCTTCCGCCCGTTCTTTCTGGGGGCCGGTCTTTGGGCGGTGATCGGCATTCTTCTCTGGATCCCCCAATACCTGGGGAAGATGAGCGTGCACTCGCATCTGAGTCCGCTCGATTGGCATGTTCATGAAATGCTCTATGGCTACGTTGCGGCGGCGATCGCCGGCTTCCTGCTTACGGCGATTCCGAACTGGACCGGCCGGTTGCCGGTCAATGGCTGGCCGCTCGCCACTCTCGCTGCACTGTGGCTCGCCGGCCGCCTCTCAATTCTGATTTCGGCGCAGCTCGGCGGCCTTGCCGCGGCAATCGTCGACACGGCGTTCCTTGTGACGCTTGCGGTCGTCGCAGGACGCGAGATCGTCGCCGGCAAAAACTGGCGAAATCTTCGTGTGCTGGGAGTTCTCGCCGTGCTCGTCCTCGGCAATATCGTCTTTCATGCCGAAGTGCTGATGACAGGTTCTGCCAATTACGGGATCCGCATTGCCATCGCCGCGATCATCCTGATGATCTCGCTGATCGGGGGACGGATCGTGCCGAGCTTTACCAACAATTGGCTTGCGCGAAACAATCCCGGCCGATTGCCCATTCCATTTTCGCGCTTTGATATGGTTGCCATCGCCACCAGTGCGTTTGCGCTTGTCGCTTGGATTGCCGCGCCAACGCAGCCGGTCACGGGAGCGCTCCTCATCCTTGCAGGATGCCTGCAGTCGGTCCGTTTGGCGCGTTGGGCCGGCGACCGGACAGTGGCTGATCGCCTCGTTCTGGTGCTCCATATCGGGTACGCATTCTTGCCGCTTGGGTTCGTGCTCATCGGTCTGGCGGCGTTTCTTCCAGCCGTGCCGGCGACTGCGGGTATCCATGCCTGGACGGCCGGTGCCATCGGCTTGATGACCGTTGCTGTCATGACGCGGGCGACCCTCGGACATACCGGGCAGCCCTTGCAGGCTGGGCGCGCCACGCAGGCGATCTACGTTTTGCTGCTCGCCGCCGTGCTCGTTCGCATCGTGGCGGCCTTCATGGGCTCGGTCGGTCTGCTCGAATTCGCGGGCCTTTGCTGGGCCGCGGCCTTCATCCTGTTTGTCCTGCTGTATGGACCGTTGCTTGCGATGCGCAAACCCGGCTGGGCCGAAACGCGCTCCTAGCTAGGGCGGCTCGATCGGGCTCGGCTTTTCCTGGCGGGCGGTTTCGCTCCAGGCGAAGATGACGATCGCGGCCATGATCACGAGCATCGCTGCGACCAGCGCAACGCATGCCGGCCAGCCGCCAAGCGTCCAGGCAATTGCGCCTACCGCGGCCCCAAAGCTGCCGCCCAGGTAAAATCCCGTCACGTAGAGGCCGACCGCAGATGAGCGCCCCGCCTTGGCGGTGACGGTCACGTAGCCGGTCGAAACGGCCTGGCATATCAGGCCGCAGCCGGCGCCAAGCGCGAGGCCCGCAACAATGAGTGGAAGTGACGGCGCCAGCGTGAGCGCAATTCCGGCCAGCCACACCGCGATCACGCCGACCATGAACGGACGCCGTCCGAACCGGCCGACCGCCCAGCCGATCCAGGGAGTTAGCGCTGAACCGACGATATACGTGACGAAGAGCGCGCCGAGCCAGCTGGCGGAGAGATTGTAGGGAGGGGCGGCGAGGTAAAAACTGATAAAGGTGAAGGTGCAGATGAAATTGAACAGCACGGCGAAACCGACGGCGAACGTCGCGACCAGCTGG
>DASSYU010000058.1:0-2847 GCA_035703125.1 Pseudolabrys sp.
GCCCTTTGAGCGCGCGCACCTTTTGGGTGGCCTCCGCGAGCTCTTTCTGGAAACGCCCGGGCTCCCAGATCTGAAACTTCTGACCGAGACCGACGAATGACACCGTGTCGGTAATTCCTGCGTGGCGCTTCAGGTTCTCGCCCAACACCACCCGTCCCTCTCCATCGACTTTCAGTGTCTCGCTCGTTCCGTACAGCGCCAGAGCGAGCCGCTCGCGCTCTTCCGAGAAAGACCCGAAGCGTCCGATCAACGCCTCGATCTCCGCTATCAACGCGCGACCGCCCGCATCGATCGCGGGACAGTCCAGCGCCGGATAACAATAGAGACCCTCGAAGCCGTCCCGGCCCAGCACTGCGCGAAATGCACCGGGGATCGACACGCGCCCCTTGGAGTCGAGCCGCAGCGTGAAATTCGCCACGAAACGGTCCATACGCCGCACCCCCTACCGACTGGACACAACCGATGGTTGTCTTAGAACAGGCCCTCAAGCTTACCGGGCTACCGGATAAGTGAAGCCGGCGGCTCGCACAGAGGGCATCCCATACTGGGAAATCGTGGGATATCATGGGATTACGTGACCGTCAACAAATCGGCCCCAATCCAACGCGACGCACGGCGTTGTCGCAGATCAAGCCCCATTAACGGCGGTTAAACTTAAAGAAACGTTGCCGAATTCCAGCTTCGTGAGACGCACATGTGGATCGGGTTGTTCAGCGACATTCACGCCAACCGCGAGGCGCTGGAGGCCTGTCTCAGCCATGCCCGCGGCAATGGCATCACGCGTTTCATCTTCCTCGGCGACTACGTGGGGTACGGCGCCGACCCCGGCTTTGCGGTCGACACTGTGCTGCGCGAAGTCGAGAACGGCGCGACTGCGCTGCTCGGCAACCATGACGATGCCATCGCATCGGGCACCGACGGCATGAATGCGGTTGCGGCCGCGGCCATTGATTGGACGAGATCCCAGCTCACTGTCGCACAACGCGACTTTCTTGCGCGGTTACCGCTGACCCTTGACGACAATGACAGACTATTCGTGCACGCAAGTGCGCACGATCCCGCCGGGTGGGACTACATCACCAGCGCCGAAGATGCGTCGGCCTGCTTTGCCGCGACGCGCGCGCAAGCGACGTTCTGCGGTCACGTGCACGTGCCGCAGCTCTACCGCTTACTGGCCAGCCGGCAACTCTCTGGGATAATTCCGGCGCCGACGATCGAGATTCCACTGCGCGTGAAAGAAAGATGGATCGCGGTGATCGGTTCGGTTGGCCAACCCCGCGACGGAAATCCGGCGGCCTGCTATAGCGCGCTCGAGATCGAGCGCAATGTTCTGGTCTATGTGCGCGTTCCTTACGACGTCGAAACAGCCGCCCGCAAAATCCAACAAGCTGGCCTGCCTTCAATTCTGGGACTTCGTCTTCTTGAGGGTATGTAGTCGCAATGCCAGCCGCTTTTCTCCAAGCTTGCTTTTTCGACTGGCCATGGTGAATGATGCCCGGCTTCCGTCTCCACACACCGATGTGTTTCCGGCCCATGTCTCTTTTGAAGTCCGTTTTTCAGCCGGATTCGTTCATTGTCGCCGATATAGCGCCTTCGCCGAATTTCGACGCGCGCAAGGACAATCGCACGCCCAATATGATTTTACTGCACTACACCGGAATGCAGTCGGGCAAAGAAGCGTTGCAGCGTCTCACCACGGCGCAGAGCAAGGTATCCGCGCACTATGTCGTGTTCGAAGACGGCAAAATTGTACAGTGCGTGCTCGAAGAGTGGTGCGCATGGCACGCGGGTGAATCGTCTTGGGCGGGCGAGACCGACATAAACTCCTCCTCGATCGGCATCGAGATCGTCAATCCGGGCCATGAGTTCGGCTATCCGGATTTTCCGCTGCGTCAGACTGCCGCTGTCATCTCGCTATGCAGATCGATCATCACCCGGCGCGGGCCGATCAGTGCCGACCGCATCCTCGCGCATTCCGATGTCTCGCCGGCCCGCAAGCAGGATCCGGGCGAGAAATTTCCATGGGGCCTGCTAAGTGAATCCGGTGTCGGTCACTGGGTGCGCGCCGCGCCTCTCGACCTTGAAGGATCCGGTCTCAGGCCCGGCGACTGTGGCGACTCGGTGACGCGGCTGCAGCGCGCGTTGCGGTCCTACGGCTACGGGTTGGCGGAAACCGCGACTTTCGACGACGCGACGCGCGAAGTGGTGACAGCATTCCAGCGCCATTTCCGGCAGGCACGGGTCGACGGCATTGCCGACCCTTCGACGCTGCTGACGTTGCGCGCACTGATCGAAACGCGGCCGACGCCGCTCGGTCAGCCCGCAAAAGGCCAGTTTTAGACGCCTGTAAGGCTGTGGTGGGAGCGGCCTTGACGCGGCGGGCGCCTACCACCATTCCTATCCAGTCAGTCGGCCGGACGGCCGCCCCGCGCCAATGCCGAAAGGCGGCCGGGGAGGAAAGTCCGGGCTCCACGGACAAACGGTGCCGGATAACGTCCGGCGGGATGAGCCCTTCTGGGCCGGCCCAGGGACAGTGCCACAGAGAACAGACCGCCTCGGCGCGTTGCGTTTAGCCGCGGCAAGGGTGAAACGGTGCGGTAAGAGCGCACCGCGTTTCCGGCGACGGAAGCGGCACGGCAAACCCCACCGGGAGCAAGACCGAATAGGAACGGTGCGGCCTGTCCCCGCGAAAGCGGGGAGCTCAGGCCGGATCTGTCCGGATCAGCCGTTCGGGTAGGTTGCTTGATGCGCCGGGCAACCGGCGTGCAAGAGGAATGGCCGTCACGTTTGCGGCTCGCGCCGCAGGCCATACAGAACCCGGCTTACAGGCCGGCTGATACGTTGTAA
>DASSYU010000096.1:0-5324 GCA_035703125.1 Pseudolabrys sp.
TAACAATGTCCAGTCGCGGCCGCGGGCTTTCGGTCACGGCTTTTCGCCGCTGGTCGGCACGAAGGGACGAAACGGGCTCATGAATCCGAGGTTGAATACTGCCGTGTCGATGAAATTACGCGCGCGTCCGGATGCGACGTAGCGATAGGCCAGGCCCGCCAGATAGTCGGTTTGGACGCGAAAGCCTTCGTTGCGAAAGATATCCGCAACGCGCCGGGCAAGAACTGGCCGCTCGTTCTCGGTCACGCCGACGGAGCTGTAAAAGGGCGATGACCGGTCGCGGTAGAGCCACATGAACGGGTTCATGCGGTTGGGATCGAAAGCGACAAACCGGCCGCCGCGGTTTTGCTCGGCGGGGCCGGTGTCGCCGCACTTTATTTATGGCAATGGCCGCGCCTCATCGGCCTGAGCATTGGAATCGTGCCGGTCTTCCTCATGACCTTGCACAACTGGGTCTTCGGCCACGTCTTTGTGCTGTTCAGCACAAACGCCCAGCATGCCGACGTACTCGTCATGCCGCCGTCAGCCTATATCGCTGCCGCACGCGAACTCTTCAGCCTGGATGTTCGCGGCGAGTTTCTGGGACGCCTCGTTCGGCAAATCGCAAACTGGCTAAGCGGTCCGGCGGAATCCTTCGCGACCATTCCGCTGAATGCGGCCGGAGTGGCCGTGCTCATTTACGTCGTCTTTCGCGGCCGCCAGTTCGATCCGTGGCTGCGGCTGGTCGGCGCGTCGGCGCTCGCACAGCACGCTGTCGCCCTGTTCTACACGGCAGCCATCGCGCGCTATCACCTCCTGTCCTGGTTTCTCACCATGCTGGTGGTCATGGTCTGGCTGCAACAGCTGGGCTTTGTTTGGGTGCAACGGCGCTATCCGGGCCTGTCGGAGCAGTTCATCGCAAATCCCTTGTGCCGGCGGCTTGCATCCTGGCTCGCGCGGCTGCAAAAAGCATCGGCATGAGCAAAAAACCCACAGGTATCGCCAACGGCCTCACCAATTATGGCGACCGGGACTTCTCGCTGTATTTGCGCCGGTCCTTCGCGCAGTCGATGGGTTATTCGCGGCCGATGCTGGAGAAACCGGTTGTCGGCATCGCCTATACGCCGTCAGGCTTCAACAATTGCCACCGGCATTTCCCGGACTTGCTGGAGGCGGTGAAGCGCGGCGTGCTGGCGTCCGGCGCCCTGCCGATCGAGTTTCCGACGATCTCGCTCGGCGAGGTTTTCCTCAATCCGACCAGCCTGAAATTTCGCAACCTGATGTCGATGGACACCGAGGAAATGGTGCGCGCGCAGCCTATGGATGCGGTCGTGCTGATGGGTGGTTGCGACAAGACAGTGCCGGCCCAGCTCATGGGCGCGGTGTCGGCGGCAAAGCCGGCAATCATGCTGGTCGCCGGCCCGATGATGACAGGGCGCCATCGCGGCGAGCGGCTGGGTGCCTGCACCGATTGCCGCCGCTTCTGGGCGCAATACCGCGCCGGCAAGATCGACGACGAGGAAATTTCGGAAGTCGAAGGGCGTCTCGCGACCACCGCCGGCACCTGCGCCGTCATGGGCACCGCTTCGACCATGGCTTGCGTCGCCGAAGCACTCGGCATGATTTTGCCGGGAACGGCAGCAATTCCGGCTGTGCACGCGGACCGCCTGCGCGCGGCCGAGGCAACCGGCGCGGCCGCGGTGAAGCTGATCGGCTCGCAGCTGACG
The DNA here is from genome assembly GCA_035703125.1 of Pseudolabrys sp. Classification (GTDB taxonomy): domain Bacteria; phylum Pseudomonadota; class Alphaproteobacteria; order Rhizobiales; family Xanthobacteraceae; genus Pseudolabrys. The sequence continues at coordinate 1,707 of DASSYU010000096.1, forward strand.
CCGGACAAGATCGTCAATCAGAAGTCCGTCGAGAACGCCCTGCGCGTCCTGCTGGCCATCGGCGGCTCGACCAACGCCGTCATTCACTTGACCGCAATTGCCGGGCGCGCCGGCATTCCTGTGTCCTTGCAGCGGCTCAATGAATTGTCGGACACGACGCCGGTCCTGGTGAACCTCAAGCCCGTCGGCAACGGCTACATGGAGGATTTTTTTGCCGCCGGCGGCATGGGCGCGCTGCTGCGCGAGCTGAAGGATCTGTTGCACCTCGACTGCAAGACGGTGACCGGAGAAACGCTTGGCGAGCGGCTTGCGCACGAAGGCGACACCGGATGGGTAGACCGCACTATCATCGCCGAGCGCAACAAGCCGCTGGAGCCACTGGGGGGGCTAATGGCGCTGTTCGGCAATCTCGCGCCGCAGGGCGCAATCCTCAAGCGCTCAGCCGCCGATGCAAATCTGTTCGAACACGAGGGCAAGGCCGTTGTTTTCTCGTCGCTCGAGGATCTTGCTGCCCGCATTGACGATCCGAACCTGGACGTCGATGCCAAAGACATCCTCGTCCTGCAAAACGCCGGCCCGCATTCCGTCTCGGCCATGCCCGAGGCCGGCTATCTGCCGATTCCCAAGAAGCTCGCGTCAAAAGGCATTAAGGACATGGTGCGCGTGTCGGACGCCCGCATGAGCGGCACCGCATTCGGCACGATCGTCCTTCATGTTACGCCCGACAGCGCATCGGGTGGGGTGCTCGGGCTCGTGAGAAACGGCGATCGCCTGCGCCTTTCGGTCAAGCAGAAACGCATCGACCTTCTCGTCGATGATGCGGAACTCAAGCGCCGTGCGGCGGACTCAAAACGCGAAGTGCCGGCGCCTGCGCGCGGTTACTCCCGTCTATATGCCCAGGAAATCCTCGGCGCCGATCAGGGCTGCGATTTCGCTTTCCTGAAGCCCAACTGACCCGCTTTTGACTGCGGACGCACGTTCACGCATGCGTAGTGTTAATTCCCATTATCTGCTGATCAACCGCGCGGCGGAGAAGTATTTGGGCCTCAGTCGTTCGGTCATGCTCGGAAAGGCGTCCGCGGACTTCATGCCGCAGTCGAGTGCAGAAAAGGTCGAGGAAGAAGACCGCAAGCTGGTTGCATCGGGCGAACCGACATTATCTCGACGAGCATGCGGTCGTCACTCCGGCCAACGGCACGCGAATCGTAACCGCGACGCGCCTGTCGGTGGTGGGACCTGACGGGACGCCGCAATACCTGATCAGCGTGATCAATGACCTGACCGAGCGCAAACACAGCGAGCGGCGCATCGCGCATATGGCACATCATGATGCGCTTACGGAATTGCCAAATCGGTCCGCGTTCAACGATTGTATCGTATCGACACTCGGACTCGCGTCAGTCTCCGGTGAAAACTTCGCGCTGCTTTCGATGGACCTCGACCGCTTCAAATCCGTCAACGACGTATTCGGACACGACGTCGGCGACGCTTTGCTGCGGGAGGTGGCGCGCCGGCTCGAAGCGGCATGCCAGGGCGCTTTCCTTGCCCGGCTGGGCGGTGATGAATTTGCCGTCATCACCCCGACCGGCACCAAGCCTGCTGCGGCGGAGGCGCTCGCCGAACGGATGCTGGCGGCACTGGATTCCGACATCGACATTAAAGGCCATTCGTTACGGGTCGGGCTCACGGTCGGCATCGGAATTTTCGCGCAGGACGGGGTCGACGCGCCGACTTTGGTTGCCAATACCGACGCGGCGCTATTCCGCGCCAAGTCTGAAATGCGTGGATCGATCCGCTTCTTCGAAATGTCGATGGACAAACAGCTTCGCGAGAAGCGCGCTTTGCAGCAGGACCTGCATTCTGCGATTTCGCGGGACGAGCTCGAGTTCCACTATCAGCCGCAGGCTCACATCGATGGGGAGATAACCGGCTTCGAGGCGCTCGCGCGCTGGCATCATCCGCGTCACGGCCTGGTGCCGCCGAGCATATTCGTGCCGCTCGCGGAAGAAAGCGGCCTGATCGTTCCTCTCGGCGAATGGATTTTGCGAACCGCATGCCGCGAGGCGGCATCATGGCCGCGGCCGCTGCGCATCGCAATCAACCTGTCGCCGGTGCAATTCCGTCACGGCGACCTGCCGCGGTTGGTGCACGAGATTTTGCTTGAAACTGGTCTCGCACCCTCGCGGCTCGAGCTTGAAATCACCGAAGGCGTCCTGATCGATAACTTTACGCGCGCCGTGGCTGTCCTGCGCCGGCTGAAAGGCCTCGGCGTGCGAATTGCCATGGACGATTTCGGCACCGGCTATTCGTCGCTGTCTTATTTGCAGTCGTTCCCCTTCGACAAGATGAAGATCGACCAGGCCTTCGTTGCCAATCTTGGCCATAGTCACCAGGCGACAACGATCATCCGTGCGGTCATCGCGCTCGGCCGCGGGCTCAACCTCCCCGTTGTGGCGGAAGGCGTCGAAACCGACGAGCAGCTCCGGTTTCTGGCGGCCGAAGGCTGCAGCGAATTTCAGGGTTATCTGGTGGGCCGGCCGAAACCGATCGAAGAGTACGCGCACGCGGTCGGACGCGTGCAGGCCGATCGTCCGCGCAGCAAACCTTTTGCAGCGGCCGGTTAGACGTGCCAATCGGGAAAAGAGCGCTTATTGGTCGTCCTCGGCTCTACTCAAAAAATACTTTCGCAAAAAATCTTCCAAATCGGGTCGAGGCCTTGCCCAGTGCCAAGCGCCATTAGGGCCGATCCTAAGATCAAGGTCTGGGTCGTAGTCGAAACCCGCCAGCAAACGTTGACGGCCCCGGGAATTGCGGTTCATAAAATTGCCGTGCCAAAGATGGAAAATCCGTCCCGACCCATTTCCGATTTTGCCGGCTACCTCGCTATGGTACCCACGAGCCCACCTTAAATAATGTTCCTGCCGGGGTTTGTTGAGATGCAGTAACGGCACCTCGAATTGACCGTACATGGCGTGAACCATTGCCCTGTCGCCGCCACCGATAATCATCGCGTCATATAGGCCGTGACCCTCGAGGATTTTTCGTCGCGCCGCCCAAGCCATTCCGGTTGGAAATGGTTGCCGAATATTTTTCCCGCTCTCCACTGCGGCATCCAGCTGTTCAAGTCCGCTGCTGTTGATTGCACTAACTATACTGTGTCCGGACGGGCGGACCTCATGGTGCTGGCCGTTCGCTTGATACCCTTCCGGACCGAGATCGACTAACTCGGAGTAGAGCTGAACAACATTGGCTTCGCTTAGTTTCTGCTCCGCCTCGTGCATCCAATCCGGCCGTTCGAAAATTACGTCGCAATCAAGCCACGCAATATTCTTTGCATTTTGGGGAACGGATTTAACTGCAATATTGAGCAGACGCTCTTTTTGCCAGAGTACGGCGCCGCCAGAGAGCTGTATCAGAATGTCGGCATCGTCGTCGGTGAGTTCAAAGCGGCCATCAAACGAAAGCTCCACGGTTACGAGTGGAACCGCGAGATTGGCTCTAAATATTCTATAGTTTGATAGCCGCCGTTTGAACCCGACGGGATTGAAATAGCATGTTATCGCCCACAAACGCCCATCCCCCACTCCACCCACATGCAACTGGGTTTTTTCTAGACTA
>DASSYU010000101.1:0-2842 GCA_035703125.1 Pseudolabrys sp.
TCGGAGAGCCCGGTGATCTCGGCATTGACCGTATCGGTGATCTGTTCGGTGATAAGCCTGCGCGTGTTGAGTGCGAAATAACCGAGCAGAAATGCCGCGAATAGCCCGAAAACGGTCAAATAGACCAGCGTCAGCTTGAACGTGGTCGTGCGAAATAACTTACCGAGCGCCGTCACGTACCATGTATCCCGCGCCGCGGATTGTGTGCAAAAGCGGCTGGGAGAAACCTTTATCGATTTTCGAGCGCAAGCGCGAGATGTGCACGTCAATGACGTTGGTTTGGGGGTCAAAATGGTAGTCCCACACGTTTTCCAGCAGCATTGTGCGGGTAACCACTTGCCCGGCATGCTGCATCAGGTATTCGAGCAGTCGAAATTCGCGCGGCTGCAGTGAGATTTCCTCGTCGCCGCGACGCACCTGGTGGGACAGCCGGTCGAGTTCGAGATCGCCGACCCGGAGCACCGTTTCTTCGCTGCGGCCGACGCGGCGGCGCGCGAGCACTTCTACTCGCGCGAGCAACTCCGAAAATGAATAAGGTTTGGACAGATAGTCGTCGCCGCCGGCCCGCAAACCTTTAACCCGGTCGTCGACCTGACCGAGCGCAGACAGGATCAGGGCCGGAGTCCCAATTCCCTTCCCCCGCAGCGCGCCGATCAGCGAAAGACCGTCCCGTTTCGGGAGCATTCTGTCCACGATCAGGACGTCGTATTGACCGTCAGCCGCCATTGTGAGGCCGTCGTCGCCATCCGCAGCTGAATCGGCGACATGCCCGACCTCACGGAACGCCTTTACCAAGTACTCCGCGGCGTCGCGATCGTCCTCAATGACCAGTAAGCGCATGGTGACCCGGTCCGGTTGCGCTTCAGCCGCCCGGCTGAAAGGGCGCTGCCCGTTAATATCCGCAAAGGTGGGCATCGGTCACACTAATTCCAGTCATTTCGGTGGCGGGGTCAACTACCTCCGGCCATGGGTCCCCCATTCGTACGCGAGGGGGTGGCGGAGACCGCCACCCCCTCAACGACTCCACCCCAGCGGGGGCGACGGATGCCAGGGTTGGAGCTCCGTTCGAAAGTGGCCCAAGCAAGAACCACTCCCGGAATTTTGCCGGGACGGGCGCAATGCCCGCCCCGTTGAGGTCGGACCACCGGCGGGGGCGACGGATGCCGGCGGGACGTCCCCAATCTCGTGTCTCAGCCGCGGCCCAGCGGCAGCGCGACGAAGCGCGTGTTGTCGCCCTTCTTCACGCGGACCAGGACGGTCCGTTTGCCTTGCGTCCGCGCGGTCGTGATGACCTCGCGCACGTCCGTCGGCGTTGAAACAGATTTGCCGGCAACCTCGAGAATGACGTCACCAGTCGAGAAGCCGTGATCCGCCGCGACGCTACTCGAATCGACCCCGGTGATGACCACACCTTCGACGCCCGCGCCCGCGACCCGGGCGGCCGGTGCAAGAGTAAGACCGAGCTTGCCGAGATCGACGCTACTGTCTCCTTCGTCCGCCAACGCCCGCGCTTCTTTCGCGTTCGGCAATTCGCCGAGCGTCAGCGTCAAAACCTTTTCAGATCCGCCGTGGAAGACCGTGAGTTTTACCGACGCCTTTGGCGCCAGCGATCCGATTTTCTTCGCGAGATCGCGTGCGTCCTTGACTGGCTTGCCGTCGACGGCGGTAATGACGTCTCCTGCGGCAATTCCGGACTTGGCGGCGGGACTATTGGGTTGCGGCTCCGCGACAAGCGCGCCCTCGGCTTTCTTCAGCCCGAGGCTGTCGGCGATGTCCTGCGTGACCGGCTGAATCTGAACTCCGATCCAGCCACGAGTGACCGAGCCGTGGTCCTTAAGTTGAGCGACTACGCTATTTACAGTATCGGAGGGAATCGCGAAGGCAATACCAACCGAGCCGCCCGACGGTGAAAAGATCGCCGTATTCACACCGATGACATTGCCTTCGGTGTCAAACGTTGGACCACCTGAGTTGCCCTTGTTCACAGGTGCATCGATCTGAATGAAGTCGTCGTAGGCGCTTGCTCCGATATCGCGTCCACGCGCCGAAACAATGCCGGCCGTAACCGTGCCGCCGAGACCGAAAGGATTTCCGACAGCAAGAACCCAATCACCGATACGCGGCGTTTTTTCCGACAGTTTCACGTAAGGGAATGGTCCGTCCTCCACTTTGATTAGTGCGAGGTCAGTGCGCGGATCGGTACCGATAACTTTAGCTTTATGAGTCTTGCCGTCGTCGGTCGTGATCTGAACGCTCTCCGCCTTTTCAACCACGTGATTGTTGGTCACCGCATAGCCGTCAGCCGAGATGAAAAATCCCGAGCCCTGGCCGGTAATCGTGTTGCGACGGCCGCGTTGCATACCCTCGGGGGCATCCGGCGTCCCGAAGCGGCGGAAAAACTCGCGCAGTCCGGGTGGAACATCATTATTGCTTCCAAGGCCATTGGTCTGCGAACCGCCATCAACCTTTACGCGCACCGAGATAACCGCCGGTTTCACCTTCTCCACGATGTCGGCAAATCCGACCGGTGCCTGAAGCTTGTGCGCCTGCTCGGAGAGGTTCTGGGCAACAGCCGTCGGATAGCCGGCACGAAGATCAAAGCTGGGACTGGCCACGAAGGCTCCAATGCCGAGGCCGGCGATCGTCGTCGCCAGCAGCACCGCGCGGCGCACGGAAAGCGCACGTGACTTCCTTCGATTTTCTGGAGCGGGATTGACGCTCGGGTTCATTTGAAAATCTCCATCGGGATTCGTGTGGCGCGTATTGCGCTGTGTTGAACCTGAAGATGGAGAGATGACCCTTACAGCGTCCTGTCGGCAGGATTAAACTTTGGTAAGGTGGG
>DASSYU010000252.1:0-4249 GCA_035703125.1 Pseudolabrys sp.
TGCCGGCGACACCAAATTTCCCAACCTCAAGACCGTCAAAGTCTTCGAGCAGAAGGATCTGCCGACGCACGTGCTCGGCACCGATGCACCAGGCCGCACCAACGCGTCGCTCGGCAATATTCGAAGCGCGGTGGAGCAGACCGATTGGCACGATCAGTCGGAGCGGGCATTCCTCGCCCATTTGGCTCAGCATCTCGACGCTGCTATCGGCGCCGGCAAAACCAAATCGCTGATCTTGGTGGCGCCGCCCCGCGCGCTGGGCATGATCCGTCCGGCCTATTCACAAGCGCTCAAAGGCGCGGTGCGCGCGGAAATTGACAAGGACTTTGTCAAAATGCCGGTGCACGAGATCGAGAAGCATCTGACCGGCGCCTGACCAACAAAAACCGCAGTCTCCGAATGTGACTAGCCCGCCGCCGCGGCGATGATATGGTTCGCGCGATTCCGGGGAAGGGCCGTCGGATGATGGCGAAATTCAACACGTGTCTGCGCCGGAGCGGTGCATGCGCCATTATTGTGCTGCTCGGTGCGTCTGCGCATGCGCAGACGCCGCGGCAGCTGGGCCCGCCGGCTTCAACCGTCGGCCCGGGAGTGCCGAACACGCCGGCCATGACATCTGACCCGATGGCTGTCCCGGGCTTCTGGGATCCGCGGCGCCGGCCTGAGCGGCCGGACCTTTCCCGCATCACCATCATTCGCTTCCTTACGGAGACCGACTATCCGCCGTTTAATTACGCCGGTCCCGACGGAAATCCGGCCGGCTTCAACGTCGATCTCGCACGAATGATCTGCGAAGAGATCAAGGTTCAATGCACCGTGCAGATGCGCCGGTTTGACACGCTGATCAGCGCGCTCAACAGTAATAATGGCGATGCAATTATTGCGTCGATCGCGCAAACGCCGGAGATGCGCGCGCGCGTCGATTTCAGCGATCCCTACTACCGAACGCCGGCGCGCTTCGTTGCGCTCCGTAACAGCCCGATCGATGATGTGCGCCCCGAAGCTTTGGAGGGCAAGAAAATCGCGGTCGTCGCCGGCACAGCCCATGAAGCCTACCTCAAGACGCTGTTCACCGAGGCTGAATTGCGGCCGTATCCCGATGCCGACGCCGCACGCTTTGCTTTGAAGCGCGGTGAGGTGGATCTGTTGTTCGGCGACGGGATTTCACTTGCTTTCTGGCTCAATGGCACCGACTCCGCAAACTGCTGCGAATTTCGCGGCGGCCCCTATCTCGAGAGCCGTTTCTTTGGCGAAGGTGTCGGCATCGCGGTGAGGCGCGGCAACGACCTTTTGCGGCAGGCGTTCAACTGGGCGCTGTTCCGCATCTGGGAGAAGGGCCGCTTCACCGATTTGTGGCTGCGCTATTTCCCGGTCAGCCCGTTCTGAGCCTTCGAATTTGACGTTTCCGTGCGGCATTTCTAGTGTCCGCGCCCGGAGATTATGATGGCAGTCGCCGAAACCGCCGCAACCTTGCGCCAGGCCGCCGAGCAATCGAATGCCTGGCCGTTTGAGGAGGCGCGCAAGATCGTCACCCGGCTCAAGAAGCATCCAACGAACGAGGTGATCTTCGAGACCGGCTACGGCCCGTCCGGCCTGCCGCACATCGGCACGTTCGGCGAAGTCGCGCGCACCACGATGGTGCGTCATGCCTTCCGTGTGCTGACCGACGACAAGATCAAGACGAGACTGATTGCGTTTTCCGACGACATGGACGGCCTGCGCAAGGTGCCGGACAACGTGCCGAACAAGGAGATGCTCGGGCAATACCTCGGCAAGCCGCTGACCAAGGTGCCGGATCCGTTCGGCACGCATCCGAGCTTCGGCGAGCATAACAATGCGCGGCTGCGCGCTTTTCTCGATCACTTCGGCTTCGACTACGAATTCATGTCGTCTACTGAGTGCTATAAGTCGGGACGATTCGACCAAGCCTTGCTGAAAGTGCTTACGCACTTCGATGAAGTGATGGCGATCATGCTGCCGTCGCTGCGCGAGGAGCGCGCGGCGACCTATTCGCCGTTCCTGCCGATCGATGCGAAGACCGGCATAGTTCTGCAGGTGCCGGTGACCGGGCATGATGCAAAGGCCGGCACGATTACATATGAGGATCCCGACACCAAAAAGCCGGTGACGGCACCGGTCACCGGCGGCGGTTGCAAGCTGCAATGGAAGCCGGATTGGGCAATGCGGTGGCTCGCGCTCGGCGTCGACTACGAAATGGCGGGCAAGGACCTGATCGATTCTGTCAAATTGTCCGGCGAAATCTGCCGCGCGCTCGGCGGCGTCGCTCCGGAAGGCTTCAATTACGAACTCTTCCTCGACGAGAAGGGCCAGAAGATCTCGAAGTCGAAAGGCAACGGCCTGACTATCGAGGAATGGCTGCGCTATGCCAGTCCCGAGAGCCTGTCGTTATTCATGTACCGCGAGCCGAAGGCCGCCAAGCGGCTCTACTTCGATGTGATTCCGCGCAACGTTGACGAGTACTATCAGTTTCTCGACGGCTATGGGCGGCAGGACACGCGACAGCAGCTGTCGAATCCGGTCTGGCACATCCATTCCGGCGAGCCGCCGAAGATCGATATGCCGATCTCGTTTGCAATGCTGCTCACGCTGGTGTCGTCGTCGAACGCCGAGAACGCCGATACGTTGTGGGGCTTCATCGGCCGCTACCGTCCGGGTGTGACGCCGAAGACGCATCCCAAGCTCAATGAGCTGGTCGAATACGCCATTCATTATTTCCGCGACTTTGTCTTGCCGGAAAAGAAATTCCGCGAGCCGAGCGACGCGGAGCGTGCGGCCCTGATCGACCTGCGCGATGCGCTCTCGCAGTTGAAGTCGGGCGCCACCGCGGAGGACATCCAGAACGTTGTCTACGAAATCGGCCGCCGCGAGCCGTTCCTGGACCAGAAAAAGAAGGCGAAGGACGGCAAGCCCGGCGTTTCGCTCGACTGGTTCAACCTGCTCTACCAGGTGCTGCTCGGACAAGAGAAGGGGCCGCGCTTCGGCTCGTTTGTCGCGGTCTACGGATTACAGAACACCATCGATATGATCGACGGCGCGCTGGCGCGTTCGGCCTAGCTATTGACTCGCCCAGACGATGCGCGCGACCCAGACGACGTCCGACATCGGTAACGTGCGGTCACGGTGCTCGGCGTTGAGCGACTTGAGCTCGATAGCTTTCGCGGTCTTGCGCTTGAGTTCTTTCACCATGACCTCGCCGTCTTTCGTTTTCACGACAACGCGATCGCCCTTGCGCACCGTTGCACCCGGCGAGACGATGATGACGTCACCGGCGCGGTACGCCGGCTTCATTGAGTCGCCCGAAATCTCCAAAGCATAGGCATGCTCGTCGGTGACCGCCGGGAAGGCGATTTCGTCCCAGCCTTTGCCAACCGGAAAGCCGCCGTCGTCGAAAAATCCACCGGCGCCGGCCTGCGCAAATCCAATCAGCGGCACGTTCTGCATGGCGGGCTTGCCGCCGTCGGTGATCAGCGTCACGAAGATGTCGAACTTGGTGCCGGTCGCCTGCAACGCTTTGGCGACCGATTCGGTCGACGGCCACCGTTGCCGTCCTTCCGGCGTGACGCGCTTGGACTTGTTGAATGTCGTCGGGTCGAGGCCAGCTTTCTTGGCAAGCCCCGATGGCGACAGCTTGGCGCGGGCGGCGAGCCGGTCGATCGCCGTCCAGATCTGGTTGTGGGTGAGCATGGCCATGGGCGCGGGCACCACCGTGACTGTGATACGATCAGTTAGGAATTATAACCTTGAGTCGCCCCCGGGGCGCAACCGGTTCCTCGTGCTGCTGCCTTGAATAAGCCTTGCGCCATGCCGATAGGGTTGGCTCGCGTACAAGTTTGGAGTGGGATCTTGTGATCGGCCTTTTCGACCGCCTATCGCGTCCGTTCCTGCGGGCGCTCGATCCCGAAGATGCGCATGCACTTACGGTCAAAGCGCTGCGTTACGTGCCGCTGGCCAAATCGCCGCCCGACGCCGCCGAACTTCGCGTACAGGCATTCGGCCTCAATTTCCCTAACCCGGTGGGATTGGCCGCGGGTTTCGACAAGAACGGGCAGGTCCCGGATGCGTTGCTGCGGCTCGGCTTTGGCTTCGTCGAGGTTGGGACGATCACGCCGCGCGCGCAATCCGGCAATCCAAAACCGCGGCTCTTCCGCCTGGACGCGGATCAGGGGGTCATCAACCGGCTCGGCTTCAACAATGACGGCGCTGCCGCAGTCCACGCGCGGCTCGCCGC
>DASSYU010000156.1:0-15304 GCA_035703125.1 Pseudolabrys sp.
GGCCGAGCCTGGTGGCATTTTTGTGTCGCGCAACGTCCATGACCAGGTACGCGACAAGCTCAGCTTCGGTTTCGAGGACATGGGCGAGCAGATGGTCAAGAACATTGCGCGTCCGATCGGCGTCCACCGTGTCTCCCTCGCTGAGAGCACAACGGAGGCGTCACTCAAAGTCACGGCTACTGCGAAGTCGGAACGCGCAGCGAGCCAGCGACCGTCGATCGGCGTGTTGCCGTTTGCCAACATGAGCGGCGACCCGGAGCAGGAGTATTTCGCCGACGGCATTTCCGAAGACATCATCACGGGCTTGTCGAAATTGCGCTGGTTCTTCGTCATAGCCCGCAATTCGTCGTTTATTTACAAAGGTAAGTCGATCGACATCAAGCGCGTTGCCCGCGAGCTGGGCGTGCGCTACGTGTTGGAAGGCAGCGTGCGCAAGGGCGGCAACCGCTTGCGCATCACCGCTCAGTTGATCGATGCCGAGACCGGCAATCACATCTGGGCCGATCGATACGACGGCGACCTGACCGACGTTTTTGCCTTGCAGGACGCGATCACGGAGAAGGTGGTTGCTGCGATCGAACCAAAGCTGTTGCAGGCTGAAGGCATCCGCTCGCAGAGTCACTCCCCGGAGGACCTCGGCGCCTGGGAGATGGTAAGTCAAGCAAACTCGCTGTTCTGGCGACTGACGAAAGCCGAAGGCGAAGCCGCGATTGCAATCCTCAAGCAGGCCGTTGAGCGTTACCCGGACTACGCGCCGGCGCACAGTATGCTGGCATTCATGATGCTGGTGTCGGCTTATGTCGGTTGGGCCGCCGGTGAGCGACAGTCACAGGTGAAGCAAGCCGCGGCCCTCGCTACCCGGGCGGCGGAACTCGACGACAGCGACCCTTGGGCGTATTTCGCGCTCGGTTACGTGGCGTACACAATGCGGCGTACCGATAAGGCGATTGAAGAGTTTCAACGGGCCATTGATCTCAATCCAAACTTCGCTGCTGCGCACAGCTATCTCAGCTTGGCCCTCGCGCTCGGCGGCCAATCGGACCAAGCGATCACGCATGCGGAGCAGGCGATCCGCATGAGTCCGCACGATCCGCAGAATGCGATTTGCTTCACGGCGCTTGCGGCAGCGCATTATCAGGCTGGGCGCTACGGCGAGGCAGTCAGTTTCGGCCGCAAGGCCCTCCAGCAGCGGTCCGGTTGGGCTCCTGGCCATCGGATTTTTTGCGCGAGCCTGGCACAGGCAGGGCAGATTGATGAGGCGCGCACAGAACTGGACCAACTCAAGGAATTGCACCCCGACATCTCGATTGCATGGATCGAAAAGCACGTGCCTTATACCGCCGGTCCGATGGCTAAGTTTCTCGAAGGCATGCGTAAGGCGGGCCTGGCATAAGCAAAATCTCGGGTTGTGCATGTCTGCTTGAGGCCAAAATCGGACGTGCGGCGCGCGCGAATGTCTGCCCTCGGCCTTGAAATCGCGCCCCAATTGCTCGCGTGCGCCGACAAGGTTATCAAATAACGATCCGTTTTTGCTGCGGTGCATGAGTCCGCTTTTGGCCCCCCAAAGCGGACATTGAGCGGGCTCATAGCCACCCCCTTCAAGCTAGTAACTTCAGCCGATACGATATCTGGATCTAGGGGGCACAATGAGGCGACTCGAATCCAGCACAAGGGTCATCGATGTCGCGTTTGTGCCGTCCAGCTTTTGGCTGACGAGGTGATTGAATTGGCTACAGCGCCATCCATCATGGCGGCCTCCCTTACTTATGATGGTTGAACCGAGGTCACAGCGTATGGCGACCGTATCGCCAGACCCTTTACCACCGCATAGATCGCAGGGATGACGATGAGCGTGAGCAAAGTGGATGACACCATGCCTCCGATCATAGGCACCGCAATGCGCTGCATTACTTCGGCCCCGGTCCCGTGACTCCACATGATCGGCAGAAGGCCCGCCATGATCGCGGCAACCGTCATCATCTTTGGGCGCACACGCTCGACCGCGCCGCTCATGATCGTGGCGTAGAGATCATCGTGCGTAAATGGCCGCCCTTGCGCAGCACGCTCGGCCTTGAGCGCCGTGAATGCACTATCGAGATAAATCAGCATCACGACGCCGGTTTCTGCGGCAACGCCGGCGAGCGCGATGAACCCTACTGCTACGGCGACCGAAAGATTGAAACCGAGCCACCACATGAGCCAAAGCCCGCCGACCAGGGCGAAGGGCACCGATAGCATCACGATGAGCGCTTCGGTCACGCGTCGAAAATTCAGATAGAGCAAGAGGAAGATGATGAGGATCGTTACTGGGATAACGATTTTAAGCCGCGCCTTGGCGCGCTCGAGATATTCAAATTGTCCGCTCCAGCCGACGTAATAGCCAGGCGGAAATTTAACGCCTGCGGCAACCGCCTTCTGTGCGTCGGCGACATAGCCGCCGAGATCGCGCCCGCGAAGATCAACGTAAATATAAACTGCAAGCTGAGAGTTCTCGGTGCGAATGGTCGCTGGTCCACGGGCAAGACCAACCTTAGCGACTTGGCCGAGCGGCACCGTTCCGCCATCTGCTGTCGGTATTAGAACTTGTGTGGCAATTGCTTGCGGATTGCTGCGGTAATCCCGTGGGTAACGAATACTGACGGTATAGCGCTCGCGCCCTTCGACGGTGGTCGTCACAGCCTCGGCGCCCAGCGCCATCGCAATCATGCTTTGTACGTCGCCGATGGTGAGACCATAGCGCGCGAGCTGACTGCGATCAGGATCGATGTTGAGATAGTAGCCACCGATCACGCGTTCCGCGAATGCACTTGCGGTGCCTGGAACGGTTCGCACCACGGCCTCGATCTGCCGTGCGAGCTTCTCCATCTCGGCGAGATCGGTCCCATAGACTTTAATACCAACGGGGGTACGAATACCGGTCGACAGCATGTCGATGCGCGCTTTGATCGGCATCGTCCAGGCATTTGAAACACCCGGAAACTGTAGCGCCCTGTCCATGTCCGCGATGAGTTTGTCGACTGTCATGCCCGGACGCCATTCATGCTCCGGCTTCAGGTTGATAACGGTCTCGAACATCTCGGTTGGTGCCGGGTCAGTCGCGGTCGAAGCGCGGCCAGCCTTGCCCCACACGGAGGCGACCTCGGGAAAAGTTTTGATGATTTTGTCCTGCGTCTGCAGCAATTCTGCGGCCTTGGTGACCGACAAACCAGGCGGCGTTGTCGGCATATAGAGCAAGGTTCCTTCGTTGAGCGAGGGCATAAATTCGGAGCCAAGTTGCATCGCCGGCCACACACTGCCGGCTAGCACCATGAGCGCGGCAAAAATCGTCGCAGTTTTATATCGCAGCGCGCCCCGGATGATCGGCCGATAAACCCAAATCAGGAAACGGTTCACCGGGTTGCGATGCTCCGGCATAATGCGGCCGCGCACGAATAAGAACATCAATGCTGGGACCAGCGTCACCGACAGCAGCGCGGCTGCAGCCATGGCGAAGGTCTTGGTGTAGGCGAGCGGCTTGAATAGCCTCCCCTCCTGCGCTTCGAGCGCAAAGATCGGCAAGAAAGAAACGGTGATAATCAGCAGACTGAAAAACAGCGCCGGACCGACCTCAATTGCTGCCTCGATCAAGACCTCGCTTCGCGGTTTATCGGGCGGCGCGCGCTCAAGGTGCTTGTGGGCATTCTCGATCATGACAATGGCGGCGTCGACCATCGCGCCGATTGCGATCGCAATGCCGCCAAGGCTCATGATATTGGAGCTTAAGCCCAGGAGATGCATTAACAGGTAGGCAATCAGCACTCCAATCGGGAGGGTGATAATAGCCACCAGTGCGCTGCGCACATGCAGCAGGAAGATGATGCAAACGAGAGCAACGATGATGCTCTCCTCAGCCAGTGTCCGCTTAAGCGTGTCGATGGCGCGATAAATCAAATCCGAGCGGTCGTAAACGGTATCAATAGTCACCCCCTGCGGGAGGCTCGGTATGATCTCGGCGAGCCGATCCTTGACGTTCTGAATGACGGTGAGCGCATTCGCGCCAAAGCGCTGCAGAATGATACCGGTCACCGCCTCGCCTTCGCCATTGACCTCGGTAATGCCGCGACGTTCGTCGGGCGTAAGCTCGACACGGGCGACGTCGCGCAACAGGACGGGTACACCGCGGTCGCTTTTGATCACAATTTGCTCGAGATCGGACAAGCTTTTGACGTAGCCGCGCCCGCGCACGGCAAACTCCGTCTCGGCGAGCTCGACGGTGCGGCCGCCCACATCGAGATTACTGGTGCGCAAGGCCTCGCGCACGCGTTCCAACGGAATGGCAAGCGACTGCAGGCGACGCGGATCGACCACCACGCTGTACTGTTTTACAAAGCCGCCGACGCTCGCGACCTCGGCAACACCCTCGGCTTTCGCGAGGCCGTAGCGGATATACCAGTCCTGTTGGCTGCGCAGCTCCGCGAGGCTCTTTTGCGAGCCGCGCACTACGTACTGATAAACCCAGCCGACACCAGTTGCATCGGGTCCAAGGCTGGGCGAAACGCCCGCCGGCAGCCGGCGGGCTGCCGAATTGAGATATTCCAGAACCCGCGATCGCGCCCAGTAGAGGTCGGTCCCATCTTCGAAAATGACATAGACAAATGAGACGCCGAAGAAGGAAAAACCACGCACGATTTTCGATTTCGGCACGCTCAGCATCGCCGTGGTGAGGGGATAAGTGACCTGATCCTCCACCACTTGTGGGGCCTGACCCGGGTACTCGGTGTAAACGATGACTTGAACGTCCGAAAGGTCCGGGATTGCATCAAGCGGCACCCGCGAAACGGCATAAATGCCGGCCAACGTCACAAAGACAGCCGCGAACCCGACCAGGAAGACATTGCGGCTTGACCAGCGAATGAGCGCGGCAATCATTTCGGTGCCTCCTGCTCAGTGAAAGTCCTCAGTGCGGCGCGCAGATTGCTTTCGGAGTCGATCAGAAAGGTCGCGGCCGTCACGACTTCTTCGCCGGCGTGAACGCCATCGCGTATCTCGACATAGCCTTCGCCGCGGCGACCGATCTTCACAGGTCGCGGTTCGTAGCGTCCTTCTCCTTTGGCGATAAGGACGACCTGCTGTGTGCCGCTGTCGATGAGGGAACTGTCCGGCACGGCGACGACAGGGCCTTTATTTTCGCCGCGGAACACGACATCGGCATACATATCCATCTTCAGACGGCCGTCGGGATTGGGCACTTCGATCCTTACCCGCGCTGTTCGTGTCTCTGGCTTGATGTCTGGATAGATAAAGCTGACGCGGCCTTCGATCGGATCGTTTGGATAGGCGCGCAGGGTTACGGTTGCGGGCGTCTCGACATCGACTGCGGCAAGATCGGCTTCGGCAACCTCCGCAATCACCCACATTTGCGATAGATCGGCGATGCGGTAGAGTTCGGCCCCGGCAAGCACCTGTTGGCCATTGATAACCCGCTTCTCGATCACTGTTCCCGTTGCAGGAGACGGCCAATTGATGGTGCGCAGATTGGCTCTCGTAGCGAGCACCTCTTCAATCCGGGATTCAGGGATTCCGAGGTTACGCAGTCGCTGAATTGTTCCCTGCGTGGATTGGCTCACCAACCCTTGCGTGCCATTCGCCTTGATACCGGCCGAAACAATAAGGTCGGCCTGCGCCAATTGAATATCTTTACTGTAGAAACGGAATAGTGGGTCACCGGCGCGCACAAATTGCCCGGTGGCGTTCACAAACAAATCCTCGACATAGCCGTCGGCACGCACAGCGACGACTGTCAATCGCCGCTCATCGAATTTGACTGTGCCAACGCCGCGCACCGGCCGCGCGATCGTGCGCGTTTCGACCTTTTCGGTGCGTACACCTGAGCGCTGCACTTTGTCGAGACTTACTTTGACGGTGGCGCCGTCATCTTCCTCGCCCGCAAAGACAGGGATGTAATCCATGCCCATCGAGTCCTTTTTCGGAATCGGCGAGGTGTCAGCAAGACCCATGGGATTGCGGTAATAGAGAATCTTTCGCTTTTGATCGCCTGTGGCGACGCGCGGCTTCTCGGCCTTGACGTCAAACGAAATCTCCTCGTCGTCATAGACGGGGAGATAGTTGCGTCCATTGCTGTCCTTCTTGGGCTCTGCCGACCAGAAAGGCGCCCCGCTTGGGTCGCGGTAGTAGAGTATCGTGCGCTCGGAGGCTGCTGCCGTCCCTGAGATGGGCGCCGTCAGAGGCCGAGCCGACCAGTAACCACCGGCGGCGCCCAGCCCGATGCCAACCGCAACAATGAGAAGAAGCCGAATCCTAGTCATGGTGTCCACCGCAATTCAAGGCGCGCCCGCCGTTGCGGGCCGGGATGCGGCGGCAGACAAGCAGTCGCCGCATGTTTGGTTCGTACGCACACAAGCCGCGCTGTGTGGTCACTTGCTCGCTTTCACGATCACCTTGCCGACTACCGTCTCCGGCTCGCCCTGCACTCTGGCTGCCACACTAAGTTGGTAACGGCCGGCCATCGGCAGATCGGTTTTGAAGGCATAGACGCCAGGTTCGCTGCTCGGCAGCAGGCTGACCGGCGATTCCATATCCGCCATGCCGTCTGGCGCCATGTCGAGGCGCGTACGAACGATCACGGCATCGGATACGGGCTTTCCAGTTGGTTTGTGAACCAACCGCACGGCGAGCGTGACATCGTCACCTTTCTTCATCTCCGGTTTTACCGCTTCGAAGGTGTAGTCGTTGCCGCCGGCGAAAGTGACACCAGCATTCAAGCTCAGTGCGGCCAAAATCACCGCAGCGAGCAAAAACCTCGAAATCATAGTCAATCTCCTCATTGCTCTGTCCTCGGCCGCGGTTGTGAAAATCGCACCCGCATAGCCAATCGTCTTCGCGCGCAAACTCGAAGTTCGCACGTCGAACTTAGATTTCAGGAGAGATCAGACTCGAGGAGGTCGAAAGGGCGGACTACCAGCGTGCGGCGACGCAACTTGGTCCCCCACGTTGGAAAGGGGATCGGTCGCCATTGCAGGATACTTAAAAGGCGCCGCGGCCACGTTTGCAATAGTAACCGTCTGAAATGCGCAAGCAGCCGACTGGCAGTGGTCGTTATTTTGATCGCACGGTTTTGCTTGGGGAGGGCAGCAATCCTCCATCGAACCGGACATATCCGAGTCTGCGGCCATAGCGGCCGGCACTGCTTGCTGGGGTGGCTTTAGAGCGATTGTAGAGTCCGCTGTCGGTAGCAACGCCACCGACAAAGCGACAAGCAACACCATAATAGCGCGGGCGAACTGCATCTTATTCTGCATCAATTTCAATATATCGAACCCGCAAACCTGACCATCAAGTCACAAAATAATGACGATCGGGCCGTCGTCTTTGACATAGATCAAGGCCGAATTTAATTCGACATGATCGAGATTAATAGTTCGAAAACAGACTCAAAGGGGTGGTTATCGTTAGGTCATACCTAATCTTTGGAAAAGCTTATGCGCAGCTTAACAGCCATCCCTCGAAGCATACCAGTCCCAGGACCCGATTCCCCGCTTAGCTCGGCCGCAACTCAAAATACTTGGGCAGCCGCGATCAAGCGGACTGGAGCGTCGCTCATCTGTTCTGGCGATGAACAAACCGCGAAGATGCACCTAGAACGAAAACGTCATGAACGCAGCGGCAACGCTGTGACGCGTCAGTCCAATACCCGCGAAAGCGGACATCCCTGCCGACCGCACTCTTCCCGTCGCTGCCAGTTTGACGTGGGTCAATGTAGCAGGAGACCGAATGCGCTAATAAAATTGACATGATTTATTGGAGGTTCAGTGGGGGCGCTCTCCTATGCGAAACTTTATCAGCCATGTCGCGACGATCGGTCTTTTGGCGGGCTTCGTCGGCCCGGCACTTGCAGTTGAACCTCAGAGCATCAACTGGTCGAAAATTCCGACGAAACCCATCACACTGTTCTATCCGGGGGAGTCGACATACGACTGGTTAGTCAGCTCTGCCCATCCTGGCGCAAAGCCGGTCGAACAGGGACAGGCGTGTCGCACCTGCCACGAAGGCAGCGAGAAGACCCGCGGCGAAAAGATCGTCAAAGGCGGCACCCTCGAGCCGACGCCGATTGCTGGCAAGAACGGCTCGGTCGATGTGGCGGTGCAGGCCGCGCACGATGCCGACTACGTCTATTTCCGCTTTCAATGGAAATCGAACCTGAACCGCGAAGGGCGCATGCACGATTACGTGCGTTTTGATGGCAAGCAATGGAAATGGTACGGGCACGACCGCAACGACAAGGCGGTGCGGACGGGCGAGCAACCCGCGCTCTACGAAGATCGCTTCTCAATCATGCTTGACGACGGCAAGGTGCGCGGGTTCGCGCAGCAGGGTTGCTGGGTGACGTGCCACAGAGGGATGCGCGACGCCCCCGGTGTGGCGACCAGGGAGATGGTGAAGCCGCATCCGCTGTTCGGCGACGCGGGCTGGAAAGACTACGAGATTCGTAAATATCTGGCCGCTACCCGAACCGATGCCACGGCAAGCTGGGACAAGACAAAGGCACCGGAGGAGATCGCCAAGCTCAAGGCCGAGGGTAAATTCCTCGATTTGATGCAATGGCGCGTCAATCGCTCCGCTGCGGTGAACATGGCCGACGACGGTTATGTGCTCGAGTCCCGCCTCTTTGACGAGGGCAAAAATCCATTCTCGTGGAACGTTGACCGCAAGACCATGACGCCGCTCAACATGTTCGACGCCGCCAAGGTTGGCGCCAAGGCATTGCGCGCCGAAGACATCGGCAACCCGACAAAACCCGGTGCGATAGTGAAGGAGGAAAACGCTGTGCCGTTCGACCCGAATGCCGACTGGAAAGAGGGTGACATCCTGCCCGGCCGGCTAGTCAGCCGCGTCGATGCCAAGGGTTCGGCTGCTGACAACGATGCCACTTATGGCAGCTGGAAGGACGGCACCTATACGCTGGTGTGGCGGCGCAGGCTTGATACTGGACACCCGAATGACGACAAAATCATGAAGGTCGGCGGCAAATACACCGTCGGATTTGCAGTTCACGACGATAATGTGACCACTCGCTTCCATCACGTATCGTTGCCGCTGACCCTCGGGATCGGTGTCGATGCCGACATCCAGGCGGTGACGCTAAAGTAACACGCAGAGCGCAATGCGGTGGCGTGAAGCGGATGTCCGCTTTGGGTCAAAAGCAAACATTTCGCGCCGCAATCGCCATGTCCGCTTTACCGCCGAAAGCGGACATTTGCAGTGCGCTAGCCCATGTCCGCTAAGGGCCAATAGCGGAAATAGCGTTGATCTGAATCAATGCTCGCCCCCGGCTTCATGAAGAAACTAGTAAGAAAGCCCCCGGGACACTCCTATATGACAACGGTCCGGCAGTTGCTCAAGGAAAAGGGCCATAACGTATTTACAGTGGGCCCCGGTGAAACCGTGTTCGACGCCATACGTAAGATGGCAGATGAGAATATCGGGTCACTAATCGTTTGCGAGGGCACAAAACTCATTGGCATTATTACGGAACGGCACTACGCCCGGAACGTGTTTTTAAAAGGTCGGGCGTCACCGAGCACCTTAGTGCAGGACATCATGGAAACCCAGGTCTTGTTCGCCAGACCCGATCAATCAGTAGATGAGTGTATGGCGGTGATGACTGAGAAGAGAATTCGCCATCTTCCCGTCATGGACCAGGAAAAACTCATTGGAATCATTTCCATCGGCGACTTAGTAAAGAATATTATTAGGGATCAAAAATTCACCATTGACCAGTTGACTCACTTTATAAGCTCGTAAGGTGAAACCGCCGTACAACGGATCGTCAATTCAAGCTCCTCTAATGAGGGGGCCACCCTGACCTGACGGTAGTATCGGCGATGAGCGGCGGCATGTTTGGTGTTTTACACGCTGGCGCTCTTCATAATGCCGGTGCTCGATTTAGTAAGCATAATTTTCGGCGTCACGCGCGCCCTCCCTCAGCGATTGGTAGCGGCGGCTCGCGTTTGATCTTCTATGCGCTCTTCATAGTGCCGCCGCTTCGTATAATGCGGGTCATCGAGCACTTCACGCCACGCCTGGTCTATAGGTCTTTGTCTAACGCCTGTTTGCTCTTCCGCGCGATCCATACGACCCAATTCATGAAGGCAACTACAATAAATATGATTGTAAGCTCGGCCATCGACCGACAAAACCCGGGTGGCGACACGGTCATTACTCGGTCTGCCTCTTGGCCGTGCCAAAGCTCTATCTGCGGCACGAAAGGTTTAGAGCTAACACTCGAATATACTGAGCAAATTCGGAATACGGACAAACATCTGCTGTGGTGTTTCAAACCATCGCAGTGTTGTTTATTAAAGTGTCTTTTTTGAAAGCCGAAAGGTTGGGGCTTCGGCCTTTTGGATGTCTTATGAACTTCTCACAGCGATCGGAGTGCCTTCTTGCGGACTGATTGCGTAGTATCGGTCCGTGACCGTCTAGCCGCTTGTTGCAACTCACGCCGAAATTCGTCCCGTTTTTCATGGACTGAGGCAATCACTAGTCCAGTCGCCTGCCCCAATCCGATCAGGGTCGCTTCTGACAATTGTAGGCTTGCTTCGATGGTTTCCGGCACGGCGTCCGTGACACCAATCGAATAGAGATGGCGTGCATGGGCGGCGTCACGTGCGCGCGAGACGATTATGACGTCCGTTCTCAGCGCGCGCACCTGCCTTACGATTTCGTCGATCGCGGCTGACGAGGCAACCGTCACGACCACGGCTCTCGCATGTCCAAGGCCACAACTCTTAAGAAATTCCGGGTTCGTTGCGTCACCATAATAGACGTCACACCCGCTACGTCGATGGCCTGGAACGACCGCGGCGTTATTGTCAACGGCGATATAACGAAGGCTATGCCGGTCGAGCATCGCGCAGACAACCTGTCCAACCCGTCCGTATCCTACGACGATTGCATGATCTGCACCGCCGCTCGGTGCGACCGCAAGTTCGTGGTCAAGCACATTCGGCTCTCGGAACTTTGATGCCAAATGCCGCGCGAAGTAAGACAGCAGAGGAATAAGTGCCATCGTGATTGAAGTCACTGCTAGCGTGAAGCTTGATACGTTGGCGTCAATAAGCCCAAGCGTCGTGGCCATGCCGATGCCGACGAACGCGAATTCGCCGCCAGGCCCGAGCAGAAGACCAGTTTCGATCGCGGCAGGCCATGGCGTGCGAAAGATCCGAGCGAGGCCGATGAGCAGGATGGACTTGATGCCGATAAGGCCGACGACGGAAGTGAATAGTAGCAATGGATGGCGGGTAAGCTCGCGCAAATCGATACTCATGCCTACGGTAAAAAAGAACAGGCCAAGCAGGAGTCCCTTGAATGGCCCGATGGTTATCTCGATGGTCTTGCGGAACTCTGTCTCAGCAAGCAACAGTCCCGCGATGAATGCTCCTAGCGCCATGGGAAGTCCGGCCAGGGCCGCAGCCACCCCTGTACCAATAATCACGAACAAAGCTGTTGCCACGAACAATTCATTGATGCTGGTGGAGGCGACCAAGCGGAACAAACGTCGCAGAAATAGACGACCGACAATAACAATGGCCCCGACGGCTAGCGCCGCGTTCAGGAGTGCCAGTACAAGGCTGGTCATCACTGATCTGCTGGCACCGGCACCTAGAAGGGACACAAAGAGCAGGATTGGGATCACTGCTAGGTCTTGTGCGAGCAGAACTGAGAAACTGGCACGACCGGAAGCCGTAGCGAGGCGGCCCTGATTGGAGAGGATCTCGACGACTATTGCCGTTGATGACAATGCAAGGCAGGCACCGAGGATGATCGATACATCGGTCGTGGTCCCGCTCAGAACGGCAATGCCCCCGATCACGGCTGTCGACAGCACGACCTGCAGACTGCCGAGCCCGAACACTAGGCGTCGCATGGCCTTCAATCGATCGTAGGACAACTCCATGCCGATCAGGAAGAGCAAGAAGACAACGCCGAGTTGGGCAATGCCGGCTACGTTCTTTGCATCGACCACGGTAACCCAATAAAGAAACGGAAACGTGCTGATGAGCGAGCCTAACCCCAGCGGCCCAAGGAGCGCTCCTGCTGCAAGATAGCCGAGCACGGTGCTAACGCCCCAACGGCGCATTAATGGAATAACAATGCCAGCCGTACCAAGTACGACGAGCGCATCGCTGTAGGCATCGATATTGATCGGCCCTGCCATCCCTGCGCTCAGTTAGTCTGTACGCTATTGCATTGCACTAGTGCGTCCTTGCCAAGAACAAACGATAGTAGATCAAGCGCGGCTGACGCTACCAAACGCTAAACTGGCCGATTACGTTTGGGTCTCGTTTCCGCTTGGCCCAAAGCAGGCATGTCGTTCGCGGCGACTGTTGCGGTACAATCGCGTTCCGAGCTCATTCGCGGGTATGTAGTCTCGGCGCTGCCGGGGGGTCGGTATCAGACGCCGATAATCGCTGTTCGAATGATTGCGCAGTCTTTTCCACACGTTCGGCATAAGCCACCATGTCCTGACCGAGTTCGGTAAGCTTATAACCGGTTGGCTGACGAGAAATGAGCTGACGACCTAGCGTTCTCTCAAGTCCATCTAACCTTCGGTGGACTGTCGACCGATTGACGTTCACAGCTTTCGCTGCGGCAACGGTGCTGCCGTGGCGCGCGACCGCCAGGAAATATTTCAGATCATTCCAGTCAAACATCGCCGACTATCCGCTGTCGGCCGCCTGTGGCCAGCTGCGAGCTGCTGTTGGCCATCGCCATGCCGGGCTTGCAGTCCTCAACTTGGGAAATTCCGCCTTGGTAACGTTTGCGCATTGAAGCACTTCGGCCTGCTTTAGATAGCCGGGTGGTGACATTAGCCTCACGTGTTGCGCGCGCAAGCGCGTACAGGGTATGCCCATTTTCCCAAGCTCGAAGAGCGACCGCGCACCCACCTCCTATCCGAAATCTGCGCGGCGACCGTGAGCGAAATCAAACGACGTCTAGGTAGAATCACGTAGCGGAAGAGTGGCTGCGGTGTCCGATTGCAACGATAGTCGTGCAAAATCTTCGGAAATTGATCTGCATCAAGGCGCCTTCTCAAGGAGGCTATCAGCTTATTTTGTCAAGAACTTTATCGCTATCAAGGCTCTAAAAGGAGGAGCCGATGATCTATCCGGAACCAATCGGTCTAATTTGCTCTGTTGCCGCGTCACTCAGGCGGACAATCCCAACAGGGCCAACCTCAGCCCTGTTCGTCGCGATATTGGTATTGGCCGTTTTTGCGTTTCCGCAACACGCCCCGGCTTGGGTCGCGGCGTTTTCGGGGGCTGACAATGCGCCAATGGCCGCGGATGGCTTGGTCGCCTTTGTCTCGATCTTAATCACAGCGGTCTCGGCAGTGTGGCTTTACCTAACACGGCTCGTCCGCTGAACGGGAGCAATTGGCGATTCTTTTGGTATCGGGGAGTACTCGATATGACAGCAGCTGGACAGTCAGCGGATAAGCAGTTCGTCCCGCACCCCGACTATGATAGTCTCCACTCGATTTTAAGTTCGACAGCAGAGTGGATCAGGACCTACGCTCGGAGACGCGGATATCGCAACGAACTAATGAATTGCGGCGTTGATGACGTCGCAAGAATTGCTGCGGACTTGACGATCAATCAAAGCGAGCTGGCTGCGCTCATAAAAAGGGGGCCAGGCGCCGCCGACCTTCTTCAGAAACTGCTTGTTGCGCTCGGAATGAATCCGAAGGATCTCGACCATGGCGATCCAGCGGTTATGCGCGATCTTCAGCGTTCGTGTATAATGTGCGATGAGAAGAGACGATGTAAATACGATCTGGTAAACGGCGTCATCACGGACAACTTCCGCGACTATTGCCCAAACGCGTTTACGTTGGACGCATTGCTTCAAGCAAGACAAGAACGGCGGCGTGTACGACGACGTTCCGTCGGTTTCAGATAGACGATAGCTTTTTGGCTAGCGACCCAACACGAATGCCGATGTTTGCTCGGCTATTCGATGTTGGCGGGTCGACAACAAAAAGCTAATCTTGCAATGATTTGACCGCCATTTTCCGGGGGGAGCTTATGCGCGCGCCTGTGATCGCAGCCGTTTTGGCCGTAGTTGGGGTCCTGTTTCTCGCCATGTCGGCTTTCCTCGGGGTAACGCCCTTTGCCGATTGGACGATGTTGGGGGCGGAGACCTGCTTTGTGGCGGCGGCGGTCGTGTTCCTTGGATGGTTTCTTGCCGGCTGCGTCGAGGAAATACGCAACGCGTAATACTGCTCTGGCCGCAGGGGCTCTTCCAACGCACGGGCCCCGCAGGCTGTCGTGACGGTTAGCGCGGATCTACAAAAACACCACAGTTGAAGCACTCAATCGTGGCTGAATGGTTGGACACGCCTGGAGAGGTCGTAAAGAAAGTTGCGGCCGTACCCCGCACGAGGAACCCGGAGCCCGTACTCCCCGGCGCAGTTTCAGAAGGCTGCGGCGTCTCGTCGCTAACGGTTGTTTTACCTGGTTTTGTTCCCTTCGAGGGCACCTTGCGGCCGTTTGCCACGAATGCCTTGCCGAACCCCGTAAGCGCGCCGCCTCCGGCAGCGCTGACGTGGCAGCGACCGCAGGCCAGTTTGGTTTGCGTGGCATAAGCCGGCAGGGCGTCAGCCGGTTCCGGCCCGGCAAAAACTGTCAGCCCGACGATAAATGCTGCCGCCGAAGCTACAGCCAATCCATATGCCAGGGGCGGTACTGGTTTTAACTTGTGCTCGCGGTCGATCATCAGTGCTCTCCGCCGTTCAATGGCTTTGCGTCATTTGGCGCGCTTACTTCTTCGAAGGCTCCTCGTCCTCGTCCGGCATCTTTGGCAACTTGTGCGCGATACCCTTGTGGCAGTCGATACAAGTTAAGCCTGCCTTGAAGCCTGCTTCCATGGCTTTTGCAGCCGCTTCCGTCTGCTTATGTGGGTCCATCGCTTCAGCCGAATGACAATTGCGGCATTCGTGTGAATCGTTCGCCTTCATCGTCGCCCAGACATGCTCGGCGAGCGCAAGGCGATGCTTTTCGAACTTCTCCGGCGTGTTGACGGTGCCAAGGATTTTATGAAGCAGCTCGTTCGAGGCCTGGATCTTCCGCCTCACCTTGTAGAACCATTCATGCGGAACGTGACAATCGGCGCATTTGGCCCGCACGCCCGATCGATTTTTGAAATGAATGGTCTGCTGCAGTTCCTTGTACACATTATCCCGCATTTCGTGACAGGAGATGCAGAACTGCTCCGTATTCGCCACCTCCATCGCCCAGTTGAA
>DASSYU010000317.1:0-3784 GCA_035703125.1 Pseudolabrys sp.
GGTCACATGCGGAAGGACTTGGGCAACGAAAGGTCTCGCGCGTCAGACGCGAGCAAAAAATGGAAAAACGGCCATGGCAGCCGATCGTGCGCAAAACCTGCAAGACACTTTTCTCAATCACGTTCGAAAAAGCAAAATACCCCTCACCATATTCCTGGTGAACGGTGTTAAGTTGCAGGGCGTGGTGACCTGGTTCGACAATTTCTGCGTTCTGCTGCGGCGGGACGGGCATTCGCAGCTTGTCTACAAGCATGCGATTTCGACCATCATGCCGGGACACCCGATCCAGCTCTTCGAAGGGGCCGACGAGCCGCCGGCCGGAGATAAAGTCTAATTGGAATTACGTCGACGTGATCAGGCGAGCGATCTCTTAAGCCCGGTAGCGTCGGGCGGCGAGACCGGCCGTGCGATCGTCATTGAACCTTGGGTCAAGGCTTCGCCGCGCCGAAACGTCGGCGCGCAAGCGGGCGCGCGTACGCCCGAAGCGCGCCTTGAGGAGGCCGTCGGTCTTGCTCGCGCGATTGATCTCGCAATCGTGCAAGCTGGCCTTGTCACGCTCAGCGACATCCGTCCGGCAACCTACATCGGCAAAGGCAAGGTCGATGAGATTGCCGGAATGGTGAAAAGCCTGTCGGCTTCGATCGTTGTCATGGATTGCCCGATCTCTCCCGTACAACAACGCAATCTTGAAAAGGCCTGGAACGCAAAGGTTATCGATCGAACGGGGCTGATCCTCGAAATCTTCGGCCGGCGGGCGCGCACGCGGGAAGGGGCGCTGCAGGTAGAGCTGGCGCATCTGACCTATCAGAAAAGCAGGCTGGTGCGGTCGTGGACCCACCTTGAGCGTCAGCGCGGCGGCTTCGGCTTCCTCGGCGGCCCCGGTGAAACCCAGATCGAAGCCGACCGGCGCGTGATCGAGGAACGGATCGCACGTATTGAAGCCGAGCTCGAGAAGGTTAAACGCACACGCAAGCTTCATCGCGACAGCCGCAAGCGCGTGCCCTATCCAATTGTCGCTTTGGTCGGATACACAAACGCAGGGAAATCGACGCTGTTCAACCGGCTTACCGCTGCAACCGTCTTGTCGGCGGACATGCTGTTCGCAACACTCGATCCAACGCTACGCGCCGTGGAACTGCCGCGCGGTGTCAAAATCATTCTGTCCGACACGGTTGGTTTCATCTCGGATCTGCCGACGATGCTGGTGGCGGCGTTCCGTGCGACCCTGGAGGAGGTCATTGAGGCGGACGTGATCCTGCACGTGCGCGACGCGTCGCACGGAGATTCAGAAGCTCAGCTGCATGACGTTGAAAAGGTGCTTGGCGAACTGGGAATCGCCGCTGCCGACAGGCGCCTGATCGAGGTCTGGAACAAGATCGATTGTCTCGATGCGGAGGCGCGGGCGAGGGTACTCAATCTGGCGGAGCGCCGGCCCGCAGACCGCCGCCCGGTTGCCGTGTCGGCGTTAACCGGTGAGGGGATGGACCACCTCTTAGTTGCCATCGAAGCGCGCCTGGGCGAAAGCCGGCAGACGATTGAGGTGTCGGTCGACCCTTCGGACGGCGCTGGCTTGAGCTGGCTTTACCGTCACTCCGAAGTACTCGCGAAAAACGTGCATGATGACGGCCGACTGACCGTGACAGTGCGGGCGGATGCCGACAACGCGGCGCGGGTGCGGGCGAAGTTCAATTCCTGAAGTTTACTTTTCGGCGGCTTTCGCCTCGTCCCAGAGCGCGTCCATCTCCGACAGGGTGGCCTCCTTCGGCGTCTTTCCACGCGCGGCCAGCGCGCGCTCGATTGACGCAAAGCGGCGCTCGAATTTCAGATTGGTCTCGCGCAAAACGCCTTCCGGGTCGGCGCCCAGGTGACGGGCGAGGTTGACGACCGCAAACAAAAGGTCACCGACTTCGGCAGCTATCCGGTTGCCATTGGCGCCATCAAGTTCGGCCTCGATCTCGTTTGCTTCCTCGCGGATTTTTGCGAGCACAGCGCGTGGATCGTTCCAGTCGAAGCCCACGCGGCCCGCCTTGTCCTGGAGCTTCAAGGCGCGGGTTAATGCGGGCAGGCCGACCGGAACGCCGGCCAATGAGCCACCAGCGCCCGTCTCGCCGCGCTCGGCCTTTTCCTCGGCCTTGATGCGTTCCCACAAACCCTTAACGGCGTCCGCGG
This sequence comes from Pseudolabrys sp., assembly GCA_035703125.1. Taxonomy (GTDB): domain Bacteria; phylum Pseudomonadota; class Alphaproteobacteria; order Rhizobiales; family Xanthobacteraceae; genus Pseudolabrys. The sequence goes on from DASSYU010000317.1 coordinate 2,170, forward strand.
TCTTGCCGTCGGCGTCCGCAAAGACATGCGGATGGCGCCGGATCAGCTTGGCTGTCAACGCCTCGACGACATCGCCGAACGCGAAGGCACCTTGCTCCTGTGCCATCCGTGCGTGGAAAACGACCTGAAGAAGCAGATCGCCCAGTTCGTCCTTCAGGCCCGCAAGATCATCGCGCGCAATAGCGTCCGCGACCTCATAGGCTTCCTCAAGCGTATAAGGAGCGATTGTCCTGAAATTCTGCTCCAGGTCCCACGGGCAACCCGTTCCTGGCGTACGGAGCGCCGCCATGATCTCAAGCAGGCGCGTAATGTCACGGGATGGCTTCACAGGGGCGGACGTTTGGCTGGCGCTTGGCGCGGATCGATGGCCGGACCGTACCAAAGCTCCCGCGAGGCTGCGCGTTTGGCTGGCGCTTGGCGCGGTCCGGCCATCGATCCGGTACCAAAGCTCCCGCGAGGCTGCGACCGCATATCGGGGATTCGCATAACACATATTATGGAATATTTTATATAGGGCCAATAATGCCAAGGCTAAATGCGGCCCGCCTCGGATCGGTAAAAGTCTATCTTCTTTCCAATGCCAAGCGCACGGTATCGGCCATGGCGCTTTAGCAGGCAAACGACATCCGGTCGTAGCCCGGTTCGACGCCCGGCGGCAGCTCGGCGCAGAGCGTGGCGTAATCCATGTCCGTATGCAGGTTCGTCAGGATCGCGCGTTTCGGTTTGATCCTCGCAATCCATTCCAGCGTTTCATCGAGATGGAAATGGGTCGGGTGCGGCGTTCGGCGCAGGGCGTCGACGATCCAGACCTCGAGGCCCGCCAGCGCTGCAATACTGTCCGGCGACAGGCTCTTGATGTCTGCGGAGTAAGCGACATCACCAAAACGGAACCCGAGCGAGGGGATGTCGCCATGATCCTGCAGGACGGGCAGAAGTTCGATCGCGCCTCCCTGCCCCTTTATCGTGACCGGCTTGCCGGCGACCAGGCGCATTTCGGTGGCGATCGGGGGGTATTCGCTGCCGGGCGGCGTCATAAAGCAGTAGCCGAAGCGGGCATGCATCGCGCGCGATGTCGGTTCATCCAGATAGATGTCGACCCGCTTGCGTTTGCTCACGAATAAAGGCCGCAGGTCGTCTATTCCGTGCGTGTGATCGGCGTGTTCGTGGGTCACCAGAACGCCGTCGATCCAGTCGACCTCAGCGTCGAGAAGCTGCATGCGCAAATCGGGCGAACAGTCGACCAGAACGCGTGTGACTTTTCCTTGCCCCTGCACGCGTTCGACCAACAAAGAGCAGCGCCGGCGGCGGTTCTTCGGATTGTTCGGATCGCACGAGCCCCAGCCGAGAGCCACGCGCGGCACACCCATCGAGGAGCCGCAGCCGAGGATCGTAAAGGTTAAGCTCATGCGGCGTTCGCCAGCGTGCGCGGGACCTTGTTGAAGAGCCGGAAGAAGTTCTCGGTCGTTTGCCGCGCGATCTCGTCGGCCGACACACCCCGCGTATCAGCTAAAACTTTAGCGATTTCGGCCACGTAGGCAGGTTCATTGCGTTTTCCGCGATACGGCAGCGGAGCCAGATAGGGCGCGTCTGTCTCCACCATGATGCGGTCGGCCGG
>DASSYU010000085.1:0-8722 GCA_035703125.1 Pseudolabrys sp.
TGCCGGCACGCGGTAGGCGCGATCGTCTCCGCCGCGAAACAATCCGAGCGGCCCGCCCCGCTGGAATGCGAAGCGCATCGCCGCAGCCATAGTGCCGGAGATCGCCGCCGACGCACCGATCATCGGGTACTGTTCGCCAGGATGCGTGGCGAGATGCAATCCAGCGCCAGCCGCCGATGTGACGGCGAGAAAGAGCAGAAAGCGCGGCGTGCCGAAGCGGCGCGCGACCGCGCTTCCGAATGGCAGGAGCCAAACCGCATTGACGCCGAAATGAGTCCAGTCGGCGTGAATCAGCGCATAGGTGACGAAAGTCCAGATGTCGGCGCCGCCGCCGGGCAAGGTGCCGCCCAGCACAACTGAGTTGTCGTAGCGCGCCGGGATGAAAGCAAATGTCAGCAGGAATTCGATGTCCTGCTGCTCGGTCAACAGTAATGTACGGACAAGATGCACCAGCGCCAGCACCGCGAGGACAGCGAGAACAACCGGCGGAATATTGAAAATCGGTTCGCGATTCACTCACGAGATTCCGGTGGGACGCTTGAGTTTCGCTGCCTCGCTTCCCGGCCGCAAGCCGGATCGGTGCATACAAATAAAAAAGGGAGGGCGCGAGCCCTCCCTTGAGCCACGTTGCGGGGTTATTGCCGCCGGCTGGTCACATCCCCTCGCCTCCCCGGGCTCTTAGTTGCTGTTTGCGTGAGCCAAGTTTTCGACTGCGTTCTCGAGCTGACCAAGGGGACCACAGGCGGGCCTTTCTGCCAATCCCCCCTCTGGTTTTAACGCTAACCGCAGGGCGCTGCCGCCAAATACCACGCAGGGCACGATCCCTGCTCCACGTCCACTGTCGCCAGACTGAGCCAGCGCGCCTGTGCCGATCGGGGACAGGCGCGGCAACTTTAGCGTCTCGCCGCGGCACAGGACGTCTCGTGAAGCACACATCGACGCGCGTCATTTTCGAATATTGGAAGCGTCAGCGGGGACAACGTTCCGCGCCGACGCGTTCCGAGATCGATCCGGCTGCTATCCGTCACGTACTCGGTGACGCCTTTATGCTGGCGGCCGACTTCATTGATGGGATTCGGTTCCGACTTGCCGGCACCCGCGTTTGCGCCCTGTTTGGCCGCGAGACCAAAGGCGAAGGCTTTAACGCACTTTGGAGTGACGCTAGCCGCGCGCAGATTGCGAACATTGCAAGTGCAGCCGTCAATGAAACGATTGGTACTGTCGCGGGGGTGACTGGACGAACGGAAAAGGGCGCCGAAACCGAACTGGAACTGCTGCTGCTGCCCATCAGCCAAGATGGACGCACGCGCATTCGCGCACTTGGTTCGCTTGCCCCACTGGCACCGCCTTATTGGCTCGGCGATGATCCCATCGTGGAGTTGGAACTGCAGACACTGCGCCATGTCGGCGGCGCTGCCCAAGCCGATGTCGCAGTCCCACATTTTCGAGGCGACGCCGGCCAAAGCATGCGGCATGGCTTTCTGGTCTATAGCGGCGGACGCGAAATCAGGCCGGGTGACAGCACAAACTAACGCAACGTTAACGATAGGCTCCTAGGCTCACTAGCTGCGGAAAATAGACGCTTTCCGATCCCGGTAGCTATGGCATTCCCACTGACCAAACCGGTAATTCTGCCTCTGGCCGAGGAGCGCCGGCGCCATCAGCGCGTGAAGGTTAACTTGCTCGGCCGTTACATGCTGGCAAACCGGCGTGAATTCCCCTGTCAGGTTGTCGACATGTCCCCGGGTGGTATGGCGCTTCAAGCTCCTATGGCCGGCCAGCCCGGCGAGCGCGTCATCGCCTATGTGGATCATCTTGGTCGTCTCGAAGGCAAGGTCGCGCGCACTTTCGAGAACGGATTTGCAATGACGATCTCGGCCACGCTGCGCAAGCGCGACAAGCTCGCGGCGCAGCTTACATGGCTAGCCAACCGGCAGATTCTCAACCTTCCAGAGGATCGCCGCCACGGCCGATTTGCGCCGCGCAACCCAATGGCGCGCCTCGTGCTGCCCAATGGCACCAATGTCGCCTGCCGCGTGATCGATCTGTCGCAATCCGGCGCTGCGATCGGCATCTCCGGTGAGTTGCGACCGCCAATCGGCGTCGTGGTCACCGTCGGAAAGACGCAAGGCCGCGTCGTGCGTCACATCGACGACGGATTTGCCATCGAGTTCATGCGGTTGCAGCACGCCGACTTTGTTGAAGAAAACGTGACCGGTGAATAGCGTCACTGCCCCGTAAACGCGATGCGCGGAATTGCGCGCTCGCGGTAACAGGGTGCTAGCTCCAGTCGTCCGCGGCATGCTGGCAACGGTGAAATCCCAAGGCTGCCAAAAGTAAACGCCCGTGCAGAACGGCTGCGCGGCCGCATGATTTTGCGCGCCATCCGTTAACGCCTTAAACTTTACTCAAATTGCATTGGTCGGGATTTTAGGCAAACTCTATTTGAGCTTTAGAAGTATTAGATCGTTGTTTTACTTGATTTCTACTTAAAGTGACTTCCGCAGCTTAGCCCCAATACAAGTCGTTTGTGGGAAATGTGGCCCCAACAAGACGGGAAGGGGCCACAATGGCTAGGCGTTTCAAACAGACACTGCGTACTGGCGCCATGCTGGCGCTCGTGGCCGCAGCCATGCTCGCGGCCTCGGCGAGCGTAACGGCGGCCCGGGAGCGCACGGCGTCGCTTGGCAACACGTTCCCACCGCTTTACATCGCGGTCGGGGAACCGACGCGGCCGCCAATTGGATGGGTGGATTTCTGCGTTGAATACCAACCCGACTGTGCCGCCAAGCCGTCGGCGCCGCGCGACGTCGTGCTCTCGCCCAAAGCCTGGGCCGACATGGTCAACGTCAATGCCTGGGCAAACCGGGCGATCAAGCCGATCACCGACATGGAGCATTGGGGCGTCATTGAACGCTGGAACTATCCTGACGACGGGTACGGTGACTGCGAGGATTACGTTTTGCTCAAGCGGCGCATGTTGATGAAGGCCGGATGGCCGCGTGAGGCGCTGCTCATCACCGTCGTGCGCGACAAGAAAGGCGACGGCCATGCCGTGCTGACGGTCAAGACCGATCGTGGCGAATTCGTTCTCGATAATCAGGAACCGCAGGTCCTGTCGTGGGAGCGGACCGGCTATCGCTTCGTGAAGCGTCAGTCGCAATCCGACCCGAACGCCTGGGCTCTGCTTGGCGAACCGCCCGCCGCGCCCGCGATTGTTTCGGCGCGCTGACAAGGAAAGGAATTCGCGTTCCCGGTCACGTCCCCACCCCTCCCCGTCCCCAGACCGGGTTCGCGAGCGGCCGGATCTACCCCAAGATCCGGCCGCACATTTTTTGACCTTCGCGTTCCATATCCACGTGATGGTCACAAAGCGGCGATCAGACTGACGGCATTTTTGCGCGCAATCTTCAAGGCCGGGGCGGCATCAGCCATCACGAGGCCCTCACGCAACAGCGAATTGACGTCACCAAAGTGAGTCCCGCCGCGTTTCAGGCCGTGGCTGCCTTGCAATCGTATGTCGATCAATCTGGGCTTGATCCGAAACTGCGTGAGCTCATAAAAATCCGTGCGTCGCAAATCAATGGGTGCGCCTATTGCCTGGCGATGCACACGCGCGACGCACGCAAGCACGGTGAGACCGACGAGCGAATGCACCTCCTCAACGCGTGGCGCGAGACGCCGCTTTACACCGCCCGCGAACGCGCGGCACTGGCCTAGGTCGAAGCAATCACACTGCTTACCAAGGGGCATATCCCCGACGACATCTTCGAGACGGTTCGCAAACAATTCTCGGAGAAAGAGATTGTCGATCTAACGGCGGCAGCCGTTGCGATCAACACGTGGAACAGACTTTCGATAGCGTTCCGCGTCCGGCCGCGGGTTGACACCAAGAAGGCCGCTGCCTGATCAGCCCGTCCGCCTGAGACCCTTTGCGTAACGCTTCGAGCGTTGCACGTAAATATCGGCGCCGGCGCGGATCATTGCGACCGCCTTTTCGTCGAGCGTGCGGATCGCGCGCGCCGGTGCTCCGACGATCAGCGAGTTGTCAGGGAAGCTCTTGCCTTCGGTCACCACGCTGCCGGCGCCGACAAGTGAGTTGTTTCCAATCTTTGCGCCATTGAGCAGGATCGCGCCCATTCCGATCAAGGAATTGTCGCCAACCGTGCAGCCGTGAAGAATGACATTGTGGCCGATGACACAGTCGCGACCGATGGTCAGCGGGAATCCCGGATCGGTGTGCAGTGTGGCGTTATCTTGGATCTGCGATCGTTCACCGAGCTCGATCCATTCGTTGTCGCCGCGCAAAACGGCGCCGAACCAGACGCTGGATTCCGCCTTCAGCCGCACGCGGCCGATCAGCACCGCGGTTTCCGTCACGTAAAATTGGCCATCGCCGGGAAGTTCGGGCGCCTGACCGTCGAGCTCGTAAATAGGCATTCCGCCCTCCGGGAAGGCGCGAACTTGCCCGAACATGGCTTTCGAGGGAAGCGTCCTAGACGAGCAGAAGGGCCTGCAGGGTCGTGACCAGAACCAGGCCCGACATCAAGCTCCAGAAGCCGGCGATCAGCGTCGCAAGGAAGACAAATTCGAAACGGCGGCCTTCCTGGCGCTGACCGAGGATTGTGTTGCGCATAATGAGGAACGGCGCTGCGACCACCAGCAAGGGGATCACGGCGAAGGTTGCCGCGGCCGGACCGTTGCTCAATTGATTGAAGCTCGGCAAGCGGTCAGTGACGAGCCGGTACCCGGAGCTGAACATACCTGCGATGGCAAAGCCGAACGCCAGCGCGAACAACATCTGTACGGACTCCGGAGTCATCACCTGCCTCAACGCTTTACCTGGGATCATCTGTTGCAAACAGGCGGGGCACGCGCCAGCCAATCCTTAACGAATGGTAAATGGCGGCTGCCCCATTCCGCGCGGCGTGACGTGGCATAATCCGCGCGATTCGCACGCAGGAGTCGGCCGTGGCTTTTCTCGCGCAGGAACCCCCTAGCTCCGCCCGGCGAGCCACCCAGCGGCGACGGCACGCTGGCCATAATCCAATCACGGCGCCGCTCCTGGTATTTGGTGCGGTGGTGCTACTGGCCGCCCTCTATGTGTCCTACATTTTGTGGCCGCGATGGCCACAGGGACCGGTATCGCTCAATGCGCCTTCGCTACCGATCGTCATTTCCGGCGTTACCTTCAATGTCGAACCGGCGGCGATCCGAATTAGGGTGCAGCGTCGGCCCGGCGTGCAGCAACGCGTCGATCTCAGCTATCTCTGGCCATCGCTGGCGCCACCTGACCCGGCCGTCAAGCCGACAGTCGGAGTGCCCCTCGATCCGAATGAGCGCCTGTTCGTCACGATTTCATCCGGCGACGCAACTCTGCCACTAATGGATCGTGTGCAGACGATCTACCCGCGTTATCTTGTGTCGCAACCAGTCGCCGGCTTTCCTGGATTGACCTACCGTGGATTTCGCGACGACTCGCCATATCAAGGCGAAGACCTGGTGTTTGAATCAAATGCGCCTGAGCATTTTCTTGCCCGCTGCTCGCGCAAGGGCGTAACCAATACCGGCGTCTGCCTCCTCGAGCGGCGCATCGGCGATGCCGATATTACCTTTCGTTTCCCGCGAGACTGGTTGCCGGATTGGGAGAATGTCGCGAAGAGCATCGACCGGCTTGTTGCAAGACTGCATCCGGTAAACTGACGCAAAAACAATTGCCGGTGCGAGCCGTCCAGGACGAAATTCGGAATTTACGATTGTTAGTCGACTAAGTCGACATCCAGGATCGGCAACTCGAGGATGTACGAGCGCCGTCCCTTCTCGATTTCAAGGAACAGAACCGCGATGAATTCCTCGCCAATATAAACTTCCAGCGAGTCCGTTTTCTTTGGCCGCGGCACGACGCGGATATTCTCGTTATCGAATTTGCTGCGCAGATAGGCGTTGAGCACCGGTACCGGCTGAATGCTGGGGTCGTTGCCGACCTGAATGACCATGCGGAAATTGTACGAGCGCTCGCCGTCCTCGTCATCGACGGTCATTTCGCCGAGATCATCCGATCCGACAAAAACCTCAGCGCTGTCCCCGCCCTTCGGCACCACGCGGATCTGCGCGTTGCCAAAAAGTTTCTTCAAATAGCCGTCGAGTTTTCTGACTTCCTGGACGTCCAACGAGACACTCCTTCTTGCGGCTACGCTTCCATGCCCGATCGAAAGGCGCAGCGCAAGCGCAATGAAAAAGCGTCAGCCGTCCAACATGATGCCGTAGAGCATCTGGTCCATAGCGCGCGACGGTTCGGGGCAGCCTGCCTCCCCAACGACCTTGGCCGGCACACCGGCAACGGTGACGTTGTTCGGCACAGGCTTGATGACGACCGAGCCAGCGGCGATGCGCGCGCAATGGCCGACTTCAATGTTGCCGAGGATCTTTGCGCCTGCACCAATCATTACGCCGCGGCGGATTTTCGGATGGCGATCTTCGTGCTCCTTACCAGTACCGCCAAGCGTCACGTCATGCAGAATCGAGACATCATCTTCGATGACGGCGGTCTCGCCGACGACCAGGCCGGTCGCATGATCGAGGAAAATGCCGCGACCGATTTTCGCCGCCGGATTGATATCGCACTGGAAGACGGATGATGCGCGGCTCTGAAGGTAGAGCGCGAAGTCCTTGCGGCCCTTTCCATAGAGCCAGTGCGCGAGGCGATGCGTCTGGATGGCATGAAAGCCCTTGTAGTAAAGCACGGGTTCTATGAAGCGGCTGGTCGCGGGGTCTCGATCGACCGTGGCGACAATATCGGCACGGAAGGCTTCGCCGAGCGCCGGCTGATCCTCGAGCGCATCGTCATAAGCCTGGCGGATCATATCGGCCGATACGTCGGCGTGATCCAGCCGCTGGCTGACGCGATGGGCAATCGCGGCCTCAAGCGTGTCGTGATGGAGTATGTTTTCATAAATGAAGGTGGCGAGCTCGGGCTCGCGGCGCGCAATGTCCTCCGCTTCGTTGCGGATTCGCGCCCAGACTGGATCGACCTTGTCGAGGCCCCTTGCGGACCGCGTCTGAAACTGAGCCATGAACCTGGTTCTCCCGACGCCTCTCGATCCCCTACTTAAGTCTTTTAGCACAAATTCGAAGTTGCAAGGAGGCCACGCAACGCGGCCTGCGCATGGCTCATGCGCGTTGGTTAAGGAAGTCAATAACGCCTGCTTTATAGATCTTGTCCCCGACGGCAAGCATATGGTCGCGGTCCGGGATGTCGAGCGCCCGTGAGCCGGGAATGAGCGCAGCCAAAGCATGCGCCGATCCTGCCACCAGGTCTTTTGTGCCGACGGCAACCAGGACGGGCGCGCGAATTGCGCCAACCTCCCCGCGCGTCAAAGTCTGCCGCGATCCGCGAATGCAGGCGGCGAGCGCCCGCAGATCGGACTTCGTCTGCTCTGCAAATGCGCGAAACACATGGCCTGTGGGATCTTTAATGTCACCCAGGGAGGCTGCCTCGAGTGCCTCGGCGATGCTTTCCGGCAGGCCGACGCCTTCGACAAGGTGGATACCTAATCCACCGAGTATTGCAGAACGCACCCGCTCAGGGTGCTTTACTGCCAGGAAAGCCGTAATGCGCGCACCCATCGAATAGCCCATGATGTCGGCGCGCTCGATGTTCAAATGGTCAAGCAGCGCACGCACGTCATCGGCCATGGCCGCGCTGTGATACGCGGCCGGGTCGTAAAGTTTGCTCGACGCACCATGCCCGCGATTGTCGAGCGCAATAGTGTGCCGCCCGGCGCAGCTGAGGGTGCCGATCCACCCAGGCTGCACCCAGTTGACCTCCTTTGTTGACGCAAACCCGTGGACGAGCACGATCGGCTCGCCTTCCCCTTCGTCGAGATATGCGATCTCGACGTCACCGTTCCTGAAACTTGGCATGAGGTGTATCTAGCCGCGGGCGGACAAGGCAGCAATCTACCGCATTGCTCTGCGCATCCGCCGTTCTCGCCGCTGGCGAAAAATTCGAAACGCCGTACGTTCCACAGCGCTTTTGAGCGCAGATACAAAGCCGAATACGGCAAACAGTGCCCCAAGAAGCCAGAGGCTTGCATCGAAAGCGAACGCCGCAAGCATGATCGCGCTGCGCCCCGCGACTTTAAGGATGGCACGCGTACGGCTGCCTTCCTTCTCGGCGAGCTTGGCGATGCGTGTGATGTCGCGCGGCTCTTTGGCAATCTTCAGGGCATCCAGTGCCGCGCGGCCGCCGGCGGCCTTTTCGACGCGGCCGACGTCGCGGACCAGATGCAACAGACCACCCGCCCGTTCAGCCTTTGCCGTACCGCGCGCGGCGGCCGGGAAACTGATTTGCCGCACCATGCGGCCAAGGCTCTCGGTGAACTCGACACCCAGCCGTCCGGTCTTGCGCGCGGCCTTCACTAGCGTGAGGCCGGCACGCGCCGGAGCGGCAGCGCCAAACGTCGCATAGGTGCCGGCGGTAATTGCGATACCGGTTGCCGCAAGACCCAGAACCAGCTGGTCCACTTGTTCGCCGCGGACATACCGTGTGCCTTCGCGCAGGGCGTCACGGATATCGCCAAACACGAACAGATCACCGAGCGTCGTCCCGGCAAGCGACGCCATGTCATGCGGCTCGCCGGTCAAAAGACCGCGCGTAAGGCTTTTAGCTCGATACCGCATGGTTGCGGCCTCAGCGGTCGCCACTGCAACCTTTTCCACC
>DASSYU010000117.1:0-3513 GCA_035703125.1 Pseudolabrys sp.
GCCGCGCTGATGGGGATCAACGCGGTCAAAGGCGTGGAGATCGGGGACGGTTTTGCCACCGCGGCCATGAGCGGTGTCGAGAATGCCGACGAGATGCGCATGGGCAACGACGGCAAGCCGGTTTTCCTGTCGAACCATGCCGGGGGGATTCTCGGGGGAATCTCGACCGGCCAATCCATTGTCGCGCGGTTTGCGGTCAAGCCGACATCCTCGATCCTGACCCCGCGCAAGACGGTCGACCGCTATGGTCGCGACACTGAAGTCGTCACCAAGGGCCGGCACGATCCCTGTGTCGGCATCCGAGCGGTGCCGATCGGCGAGGCGATGATGGCGTGCGTGCTGGCTGATCACTATCTGATGCACCGCGGGCAGGTCGGCGAGGGGACGGCATGGCCGTTCAAGCCCTGACGCCGACTTCGAGGTAAGGCCATGTCGGACAACCATCAACGCGTCGAAGCCGCGATCAAGGCCTTCGCCAAGGGCGAAATCGTCGTTGTGACCGACGACGACGACCGCGAGAATGAGGGCGATCTCTTCGTTGCGGCCTCTCATTGCACGCCCGACAAAATGGCGTTCATCATCCGAAACACCTCGGGGATCGTCTGCGCGCCGCTCGGTGCCGAGCTAGCGCGCCGTCTGCATCTCGATCCGATGGTGGCGGACAACGAGGCTCCGCTCGGCACGGCGTTTACGGTGTCGGTGGACGTCCGCCACGGGCTCACCACGGGAATTTCGGCTGAAGAGCGCTGTAACACGGTGCGGGCGCTAGCGAATGACAACAACGGCGCCGCCGATTTCGTGCGGCCGGGCCACGTGTTTCCGCTGGTTGCGCGGCAGGGCGGGGTGTTGATGCGATCCGGCCACACCGAAGCCTGCGTCGACCTATGCCGTCTCGCTTCGTTGCCTCCGGTCGGCGTGCTGGCCGAGCTTATGAACGACAACGGTTCGGTGATGCGGGGCCCGGAAGTCGCGGCCTTCGCGAAAAAGCACAATCTAGCGCAGCTCTCGATCGCGGATCTGATCGCCTACCGGCAAAACCGCGACAAGCTGGTCGAGCGCGTCGGCGAGTTCCAGCTCGCGTCCGAGATCGGCACGCTTCGGGGTTATGCCTACATTACGCCGTTCGACCGCGTGCACCACATGGCCTTTGTGTACGGTGATATCGCTGGCGGAAAGGACATCCCGGCCAGGCTGCATCGCGCCGACGTCATCGGCGACGTCTTTGGCGGGGCAAAATTGATTCGCGCATCATTGGCACGCTTCAAAACGGCTGGCCGCGGGGTGATCGTGTACCTGCGCGACGGCACCGCCGGCGTTCCGGTCGCCGACATTCCCCACGGCGACACCGGCACCGACGCGGCGCGCTCCCAGCAGTGGCGCGAGATCGGCTTGGGCGCGCAAATCCTCAAGGATCTCGGCATTTCCTCGATCCGCCTGCTGTCGTCGAGCAAGCGCACCTACGTGGGTCTGGGCGGCTTCGGCATCGAAATCGTGACAACGGAAACGCTGGAAAGCTGAGCGGCCGGTCTTTTTTTTGCTGATGCCGCATGCCAGCATTCCGGCATGGGGCGATGGTTTCGTAATTTCGCAGTCGGTGCTGCTGTCGCAGCCGTTGGCCTTGCGCTCGTGGCATCGGCGGCGCCGGCGGTGCCGAAATTTGCCGACACGCGCGCGAGCGCCATTCCTGTTGACGTCGAGCTGGTGATCGCTGTCGACATCTCCTATTCCATGGATCCTGACGAGCAGGCGCTGCAGCGCGACGGATATGTGCTTGCGCTCACATCGAAAGAATTCCTTCAGGCGCTGCGCCAGGGTGCGCATGGCAAGATCGCGGTCACCTATTTCGAGTGGGCCGGGCAATTGGACCAGAAGATCGTGATGCCATGGCGGGTGATCGATGGTCCTGAGTCCGCCGATGCGGTCGCTGCGGAAATCGCGCGCGCGCCGATACGGCGCGCCTCGCGGACATCGATTTCCGGCGCGCTGCGTTTTGTCAAGCCACTATTCGACGACAGTGGTTACAAGGGCCTGCGGCGCGTGATCGATGTGTCAGGGGACGGAGCCAACAATTCAGGCCCGCTCGTTGAGACCACGCGCGACGATGTCCTTGCAGCCGGCATTACGATCAACGGCCTGCCAATTATGCTCAAACGGCCTTACACGGGGACCATGGATATCGACAATCTCGACGAGTACTACGAGGACTGCGTGATCGGCGGGCCGGGCGCGTTTGTAATCCCGATCCGAGAGCGCGGAAAATTCATCGAGGCAACACGCACCAAGCTCATCCTGGAAGTTGCCGGGCGGCAGCCTGACCCACAAATTGTGCCCATTGCATCCCGTGCGCGCGTCTCCTGCACCACCGGTGAGAGGATGTGGCAGGAGCGCTGGGGCGGAGGCTACCAGTAGCTACCGGGTGAATTTCGCAACGATTTCTGTGTGGTACGAATAGCGGAACTGGTCGACGGGAGTGGCCGAAAAGAGCGTGTAGCCGGCGTTGACCAGAATTTTTGCGTCGCGCGCGAATGTATTGGCGTCGCAGGACACCGCGACAATCACCGGTACGGCGCTTTTGCCGAGTTCGCGCGCCTGCGCTTCGGCGCCTTGCCGTGGCGGATCAAAGACCACCACGTCGAAATTCTTAAGTTCAGATGCGATGAACGGGCGGCGGAACAGGTCGCGCGTTTGAGCTTCGATCGGCTTCAGGCCGCTTGCTTTGCCTGCCGCCTGCTGCAGGGCTTTGATTGCGGCGGGCTCGCTGTCGCAAGCCGCAACCTGTGCGCTTTCAGCCAGACGCAACGCAAAGGTGCCGATGCCGGTAAAAAGATCGGCGACGCGGCGGGCCTTGCCGGCATGCTCGGTTACGAGGCGCGCCAGCGCTTCTTCGCCCTCGGCGGTCGCCTGGAGGAAAGCGCCTGGAGGCAGCGGCACCTCCGCGCGTCCGACTCGTAACAACGGCTGTGCGCGCTGCGCCACCAGTTCACCGCGGCGCGTGAGCCGTGCGAGCTCGCGTGTCTCGGCGACCTTCGCGAGCGCGGTGAGTCGCTCGGGAGCGAGCGTTCCTGACCCGCGCACATCGATATCGAGCCCGCTATCGGTTGCGGTGACTTGGATATCGAGTGGTTTTCCTGCGCTTTTGAGCACTTCCGCGATCGCCCAGGCGGCACGCACAGCGCCTGCAAGCCCGGGCGCCAAAATGGGGCAATCGTCGATCGGGACGATATGGTGCGCGCGCGGGGCCGTGAACCCGACCTCCAGGATATCGTGGGTTCCACGCCGCGCATGAAATACGGCACGGCGCCGGCCCGCGCCGTGCGCGTCAATCAGGTCTGCGACCGGCGCGACGATGCCGGCCTGCGCCAGTGCCCCGGCGACAAGCGAACGCTTCCAGAGATGGTACTCGGCGAGAGACCAGTGCTGCAGCGCGCAGCCGCCGCAGGTGCCGAAATGTTTGCAGATCGGCGTAGCGCGCTCGTGGCTGGATTTGTCGACGTGCAACAGATGCCGCCGGTC
>DASSYU010000496.1:0-2547 GCA_035703125.1 Pseudolabrys sp.
CAAATGGCATCGAAGCTGCGCAGCTGCACACGCAGGCGCAGCGGCCGGCCGATGCGATTTGCCTTGTCCGCGAGAAAACGCTGGATCGCGCTGGCGCGGTCGAGGCCAACCATGTCGTAGTCGAGCACCTCGGCAAAGCCGATGCGTGAACGGTTGGCGAGCGGATGATTTTTCGCCACCACCAGCACAAAGCGGTCGCTACGGAACGGAAACGTATTGAGCCCACCGTAGTCGACGGTACCGGCAACGATGCCGATGTCGGCATGGCCCTCGGCGATCAGGCCAACGATTTCGTCGCTGAGCCGCTCTTCGAGATCGACGCTGATGTCCGGATGGGCCATCAGAAACGAGCTGAGCGTTTCAGGAAGGAATTCGGTGAGTGCGTTCGTATTGGATAGAACGCGAACCTGGCCAGCAAGGCCGCGGGCATAAGGCGAAAGATCCTCCTGCAGGCGCTCGGTTTGCGCCAGGATTCCGCGCGCGTGCTGCAGCAGAGTTCGTCCTGCGGGGGTCGGTTTGACGCCAGCGCGTCCCCGCACCAGCAGAGGAGTGCCAAAGGACAGTTCCATCTTGCGGATACGGGTGGAGGCGGCGGCCAACGCAAGGTTGGAGCGTACCGCGCCATGCGTAATGCTGCCGGCTTCGACGATATGCCGGAACAGATTGAGGTCCGTAAAATCGAAGCGCATTGGGGCTACCTTCTTATTCTACGAAGGCAGACTACGTAGAAAGCATATTGCAACGGGCTATTTTCGGGTCCAAGCTTCGCAAATTATGAAGTAGTGACTTGGGGGTCCAGGTCAAGGGGAAAGTTTGCACGCCCCCACTTAGGACCGCCGGTCCTCCTTTCATGCAATGCACCGGTCGCTGTTTCGGAGGCGCGTAATGGCCGAGTTTGAAGCGGGAACAGCGGCAGGATCTGAGCGGCCACGGCCGCTGTCTCCGCATCTGCAGATCTACAAGCCATTGCTGACGATGGTGATGTCCATCGTCCACCGGATCACCGGCGCCGCGCTCTATTTTGGAATGCTGCTGCTCGCCTGGTGGCTGATCGCCGCAGCAAGTGGGCCAAACGCCTATGCCGGCTTTGAATGGTTCATGGGGAGCGTGATCGGCCAACTCCTGCTTTTCGGTTACACTTGGGCCCTGATCCACCACATGCTGGGCGGCATCCGCCATTTGATCTGGGATACGCTGCACGGCTTCGAGCCGGCTGAACGCGAAATGCTCACGCTGGCCACTTTGATCGGCTCGGTAACGCTCACACTCATACTCTGGGTCGTCGGTTATCTCGTGATGGGAGGTCCCCGATGAGGGAGCCTCCCCACATGCGAACCTCCATGCGCCGGGTGCGCGGACTGGGCGCGGCTCATTCCGGCACCGGACATTTTTGGCATCAGCGCGTAACGTCGGTTGCCGGCATCCCGCTGACCATCGGCCTACTGCTTATCATCACGGCACTCCTCGGACGCAACCACGCCGCGGTCGTGCAGATTCTCGCCTCACCGATCGTCTCGATCATCGTGCTGCTGTTCATCATCAACACCGCCTACCACATGTGGATTGGCATGCAGGAAATCATTCTCGACTACGTGCATGACGAGAAATGGAAGTTCTTGAGCCTGATGGCAAACACGTTCTTCGTGTTCGCTGTCAGTCTGGCGTCGGTCTATGCCGTCCTCCGGTTGTCGTTCGGGGTCTGACATGGCGACGAATGGAAAATCAAACGGTGCCCCTGCGGTCAACGGCCGCGCTTATCCGATCGAAGGCCATACCTACGACGTCGTCGTCATCGGGGCCGGTGGTTCTGGCTTGCGCGCTGTTGTCGGCTGCAGCGAGGCCGGACTGCGCACCGCCTGCATCACCAAAGTGTTCCCCACCCGCTCGCATACGGTGTCAGCGCAGGGGGGCATCGCCGCCGCACTCGGCAACATGGGCGAGGACGATTGGCGCTGGCACATGTACGACACAGTCAAAGGCGCCGACTGGCTCGGCGACCAGGATGCCATCGAGTACCTCTGCCGTAATGCACCCGCCGCTGTGTATGAGCTTGAGCATTGGGGCCTGCCATTCTCGCGCCGCGAGGAAGATGGCAAGATTTATCAGCGTCCCTTCGGCGGCATGACCACGCATTACGGCAAGGGCACCGCGCAGCGCACCTGCGCCGCCGCCGACCGCACCGGCCACGCCATGCTGCACACGATGTACGGCCAGGCGCTGCGACATGCGGCCGAGTTCTACGTTGAATATTTCGCCATCGATCTGATCATGGACGATGAAGGCCGCTGCCGCGGCGTGGTGGCTCTTAATCTCGACGACGGCACTGTTCACCGCTTCAGCGCCAACATGGTGATCGTCGCCACTGGAGGCTATGGGCGCGCTTATTTTTCTTGCACTTCCGCGCACATCTGTACCGGCGACGGCAATGCGATGGTGCTACGCGCCGGTCTCCCGCTGCAAGACATGGAATTCGTGCAGTTCCATCCTACCGGTATCTACGGCGCCGGCTGCCTGATCACCGAGGGCTCGCGTGGCGAAGGCGGGTAC
>DASSYU010000499.1:0-7682 GCA_035703125.1 Pseudolabrys sp.
CGCGATCTTTTCATCCATCGCGTAGAAGCGGCTCAGCGAGCTGATGACGTGCGTGCGGTCCGGCGTGACGAAACCGTTCGCGACTGTGCGGCCGGATTCCAGCAATTCGCTTGCCACTGCGATGTCGATGTCGCCGACGCCGGGCGTGAGCGCGAGCACGGGGCGCTTGCCGTTGAGGTCTGCGATCTTGGTCGGAAGGATTTCAACATAATAAGTCGTGGCGCCGGTCCGCTGTGCGACACCCGGAATAGAGGTGCTCTGCACCGGGAAACCGGCCTGTGCCGCCGCCGATACGATCCATTGCGTCAGTACGCCGCCGCCTTCGCCGCCGAGTGCTGCGATCAACATTGTTATCGGACGTGTCGAAGTCATGTTGCGGCCTCGCCGGCATAGCCGCCGAACGAGCCGATCACCTTCTGCCGCAGCCGATGCATGAACCGGTCGCGCCAGGTCGCATTGCGAATGATTTCGGCACGATAAAACGACGGGCACAAAACCGCGGCGTGTGCGACCTCGCCACACAATCCGCATCCGACGCAGCTTTCGATTACCGTAGCCACCGGGTCGGTCCGCAAGGGGTCGGGCGAGGGCTTCACCGTCAGCGACGGGCAGCCCGACAGGCGGATGCACGAATGATCGCCCGTGCAAATTTCGTCATCGACTCCATAACGCGTGCGCGTGACGCGCTCGCCGCGCTTGAGCTTCTCTGCATCCTCCACCCGCACGCGGCGCTGGCGTGCGAGCTGGCATTCGCCGTCCGCGATAATGACTTTCAGGCCGCGTTCCGCGGTCTTCATCGCCTCTTTCAGCGTCTTCACCATCGTGCTGACGTTATAGGTGCGGACGGTGCGAAGCCATTTCACACCCATCGCCCGCAAAGTCCGCTCGATGCCCATTCCGGGCGCCGGGCCTTCCTTGCTGGCCGTGCTCGACGGAATGTATTGCTGGCCGGTCGCCGACGCGTAGCCGTTCTGCATCACAATCAGAACGCCGTCGCCTTTGTTGAAAAGGTTGGACGCCACGCCGGTGATCAGGCCGTTATGCCAGAAGCCGCCGTCGCCCATGATCGCGATCGGGCGCCTCTCCATGTTGGGTGTCACCGCTGCGGCACTGGCAAGCGACATGCCGTAGCCGAGGATGGAGTTGCCGAGCGAGAACGGCGCGAACGTCGCAAAGGAATGGCAACCGATGTCGGCACTGATATGCGTCGGACCAAGCTCGCGCTGCATCAGCTTAATGGCCGAGAAGACTGGCCGCTCCGGACAACCGGTACAGAAGGCGGGCGGACGAGGGGGCAAAGGGCCGAGCGCGGCTGCGGCGACCGGCTTGTGAGCGATCAGGCCGCGCGCGGTCTTTGCGATCGTGTCGGCATCGATACCTTTCGGCTTTGTATCCTGCAGAAACGCGGCAAGCCCTTCGAGCAGCACATCGGAGGCGTATTCTCCCGCGTTCGGCAACATCCCTTTGCCGAACACGCGGGCGTTGATGTCCGCCCGCCGCAGCTCGACGTTGACAGCCTGCTCGATGTAGTCGGGATAACCCTCCTCGACGACCAGCACCGCGCTCTTGCCCGCGCAGAACTCCCGCAGCTCTTCCGGCACCAGCGGATACACAACGTTGAGGACGAGCACCGGAATGCGGGAAGCGCCGAACACATCGGCGAGCTCCGTGCGCTCCAGCGCGCGCAGCACGCTGTTGGTAAGTCCGCCCATAACGATGATGCCGACGTCGCTCAAGTCGCCGGTAATCGTCTCGTTGAGCTTGTGTTCGCGGATGAAGGCGCGTGCCGCCGGCAGCCGCTCTTCGACCTTCAGGCGCTCCTGCGTAAAGATCACTGGCGGATGCGCGAGCCGCCCATATTCGAACCGCGGCGGCCCTTGTAGCTTATCGAGGCCGGACACGACGCCTTTACGATTGCTCTTCGCGATGAATTCGCCGGTCGCGTGGCAGGCACGGATGCGCAGCTCCAGCATCACCGGCGCATGGCTTGCCTCGGACAGCTCGAAGCCCTTCTCGACCGTGCGGACGATCGAGGGAAGATCCGGGCGCGGATCGAGCAGCCACATCGAGGATTTCAGCGCGTAGGCATACGAGCGTTCCTGGATGACGCTGGCGCCTTCGCCGTAGTCCTCGCCGAGAATGATCATGGCGCCGCCGATGACGCCGGGCGAGGCGAGGTTGGACAACGCGTCGGCGGCGACATTCGTGCCGACGATCGACTTCCATGTCACCGCACCGCGCAACGGGTAATTAATGGAAGCGCCCAGCATCGCCGCGGCCGACGCTTCGTTCGAGCAGGTCTCCAGATGCACGCCGAGCTCGGACATGATGTCTTCCGCATCGACGAGAACGTCGAGCAGATGCGAGACCGGCGCGCCTTGATAGCCGCCGACATAGGAAACGCCGGACTGCAGCAGCGCCTTGGTGACTGCGAGGATGCCTTCGCCGTGGAAGGTTTCCCCGTCACCGAGCTTGAGTGCCTGCACTTCCTTCTTGAACGAGCGTTCCATTCTCAGGCCTTGGCCGGATAGTTGGGACCCAAACTATATAGCACGGCTCACCTACATATGGGAGGGCAGCCACAGCGCAAGGATCGGGAAGGCGATCAGGATCGCCAGCCGCACCAGGTCGGTCAGGATAAACGGCAGAACGCCATAGAAAATTGTCGAAATCTTTGCATCCTCCACGACGCTCTTGATTACGAAAATGTTCATGCCCACCGGCGGGTGGATCAAGCCGAGCTCGACCGTCATCACGATGATCACCCCGAACCAGATCGGGTCGAAGCCGAGCGCCTTGATCACCGGAAAGATGATCGGAACCGTCAGGATGATCATCGCCAGTGCATCCATCAGGCAGCCCAGCACGAGGTACATCACCATGATGATGGTGAGGATGCCGTAGCTGCCGAGCCCGAGCGAGCCGAGGAACTCGGTGATCTTCTGCGGCGTCTGCGTGATGGTCAGGAAATAGCCGAACAGAAGCGCGCCGATCAGCACGGTGAACACCGCCGCCGTGGTGCGGGTCGCCTCCAGCAGCGAGCGCAGGACATCGTTGAGCGACAAGCGCCGTCGCAGAACACCAATAATGAAGGCGCCGCCGGCGCCCATGCCAGCGGCCTCGGTAGCGGTGAACAGCCCGCCATAGATGCCGCCGATCACGAAGGCGAAAAGGAGTATGGTCGCCCAGATCTCCCTGATGCCGTCGAGTCGCTGCGCCCAGGTGCTACGCGGGCCGGTAGGCAAAAACCCCGGGCGGAGCGCGCCGATGATCGAAATCGTTGCCATATACATAAACACCGCGAGGATACCCGGGACGATGCCGGCGACAAACAGCTTGCCGACGTCCTGCTCGGTGATAAGTCCGTAGACAGCGAATACCGTGGAAGGTGGGATCATGATCCCGAGCGTGCCGCCGGCCGCGATGACGCCGGTCGCAAAGCTCTGTGGGTAGCCATAGCGGCGCATTTCGGGATAGGCGACGCGCGAGAACGTCGCTGCGGTGGCAACGGAGGAGCCGCAGATGGCGGCAAAGCCGCCGCAGGCTGCTATAGTGGCAATGCCAAGCCCGCCACGCAGATGGCCGACAAACGCGTTGGCGCCCCGGAATAGCTCCCGGCTCATGCCGGACGTCGTTGCCAACGATCCCATCAGCAGAAACAGCGGAATGACCGCGAAGTTGAAGTCGGTCACGGTCCGCATGGTGGTGTGGCCGACGATCTTGAGCGCCGGGCCGCCACCGGAGAGATAGGCAAAGCCGCTGACGCCGACGAGCCCCATCGCCATACCGATCGGCACACGCAGCAGCATCAGCGCGAACAGCACGATGAAGCCCGTTATCGCTACGCCGTCAGTGCTCATGCGGCATAGCTCATTCGACCGGCTTAATAATGTTCTGGCTGGCGGCCATCAAATCAGGCCGGAAGATCAGCCGGTAGGTACGCACCGCAATCAGCAGCACGGCGGCAACGTCGCCAATCCACGCCACCATGAAGAAGGGCCATACTGGCAGGCGCAGATCGAAGGTCAGCAGGTTGGCATCGCGCGTGCTCACGACCTTGTCGAACAGCGTATAGGTCTGCACCGTCACAACAAACAGCAGAACAAGCGTCGCAAACACGTCAATCCAGCGCTGATAGCGCGGGGCGACATTGGCCCAAACGAGATCGACGGTGATGTGAGTGCCGCGGTAGGACGTGGCGGCGATGCCCCAGAAGATCAAAATGCCGAGCAGGAGCTGCCCGAAATCGTAGGCATCGGGAATGGCGATGCTGAAAAAATAGCGAAGCAGAACGGTGATGAACACGTCGACGGCAACGATGCCGATAAAAAGTGCGGCGATCCACTCGATCGAATCGATGAACCGGTCCATGAGGTTGACGCGCATGGTCATGCCTCGCCGCGCGCCGGTCGTCCGGCCGCTTCTGCGCAAAATAGACAAGGGGGACGGCGGGGATGAACGTCCCGTCATCTCAGCCGGATCAAACTGCCGGTACGAGCCAATCCATCAATAGGCCGCTTTAAACTTCGCAAGCTCCCCCTTCAATTCCTTCATGATGGCGTCGGGATCGCCGCCCGCCTTCTTGACGTTGTCGGCCCAGGTCTGAGCCAGAGGCTCAGCCGCTTTCTTCCACTCGGCGACCTGCGCTGCGCTCGGCTCATAGACGTCATGGCCGGCCTCCGCTTTGATTTTTGCGATGCCGGCATGCTCGAAATCGGCCCAAGGCGCCGCCACTTTCAACGCCCATTCTGGCGTGCAGTGATTATCGATCACTTTTTTCTGTGCCGCCGACATTTCATTGTATTTTGCCTTGTTGAACACGAAGGCGAAGGTCGTGACATAAAGTGGCATGTCGAGGTGATACTTGGTCACCTTGTCGATGCCGAACAACGGCACCGAGCCCCAGGGGAATGTGACCGCATCGGCGACGCCTTTTTCGATAATGTCGCGGACTTCCGGCGCAGAGGCCTGCACATTGGTACCGCCGAGCATTGTGACGAAGGTTGCCATGGTGGCGTGCGCCGGGCGGATCTTCATGCCCTTGATGTCACCAGGGACCAGGATCTTCTTCGCCCGCGAATGGAACGCGCCGGGATCATGCAAGAAGGCGAGACAGAACTTGACGTCCTTCATCTCCTTGTCGGCGTATTTGCGATACCAGGCATCGAGCGCCTGGGTGCCACCCTTTGCAGTGGTCATCAGGAACGGCAACTCGCCGGCGCTGATGATCGGGAAGCGGCCCGGCTGATAGCCGGGATTGATGTAGGTGAGATCGGCGATGCCGTCGCGCGCCATGTCGTAATGGTCGAACGCCTTGCCGAGCTGCTGAGCCGGAAATACTTTGTATTTTATCGTGCCGCCTGAATCTTTCTCGACCGAGGCGCCCCATTCCTCCAGTGCCTTCTGCAGCGGATGCGATGGCGGCACCCAATGCGACAACTTGAGTTCGAAAGTTTTGTCTTGTGCGAACGCGCCGGTCGCGCCGCCAATCAGCAGGGCGGCAGCGTAGACACATCCGGCGAAACGGAGTTTCATGGGTTCCTCCCTTGAGGGTTGGGTGTTGGTTAAGTTCGCCAACTTTTTGCAATATTCAGCCGAATGCCAGCGACGTTGTAAAGCGTATAGTTTGACACCCAACTAAATACTGGCCGTTGAAAGGATCAACGCGGTGCACGGAACGAACGGCTCAAGCCGCACAAATGGCGTAGGCGGGCGCCGGCGCGGCAGGAACGGCGAAGCCATTGGGTTATCGGTCAATTTTGGTCCGCTCGCGCATTGGGTCGGTTTCAATTTGCGTATGGCGCAGGAGGCTGCCTTTCAGGCGTTCTCCCTCCTTTCGCAGGAGATCGGCGAAAGCCCAGGCCGGTTCGCCACTCTGACATTGATCGCGCGCAATCCCGGCATCAGCCAAACGGAGCTGTCGCTAGCCAATGGGCGCGACAAGTCCAGCCTTACGCCCGTGGTCGAGGATCTGGTGAAGCGCGGGCTGGTCGAGCGCAAACGCATGGACAGCGACCGGCGCACCTATCGGCTCAATCTTACGCCCTCCGGAAAGAGGGTGCTCACCATGTTGACGCGCTGCGCGCGGCGGCACGAGCGCAATCTCGACCGGGTCATCGGCGAACGGGATCGCAAGCGGTTTATTCAGATTCTGAAGAAAATTGCGGCGGAGCTCGGCTAGGTTTCGCCGGAGATCATCCCCGGAACTTATCCAACACGGCGGCTGGGACCGGATGCGATTTGAGCCGGCCACGCTCATCGCGGACCACCCACACGCGCTTTTCCGAGCACTCGACGCAGGTTTCGCCGTTCAGACTCAACTGGTGCTCCACGTCGAAACTGGAATGACCAAATGAGATGGTGCTCTTGACCGTCACGTCATCCCCGAAACGCGTCGGCCTCAGGAACCGCGCCCGTGTGCGTACGAGCGGGAAGCCGCCGAATTCGAGATCCTTGAGCATTTCGAATTTGGTCATTCCGAGCCTGCGCTCGAACAGCAGCGAGGTCGAAGCATCGAAGATCTCGAAGTAGCGCGGATAGAAGATGATTCCGGCGGGATCGCAGTCGCCCCATTCGATCCGCACCGTGCGAGTATTGCTGGATGCCGTCACCGTGACCTCAACGTGGCGCCATGCGCAATGCGCCGTCGAGGCGGATCACCTCGCCGTTAAGATAGGCATTATGGATGCAGTGGAGCACGAGCGCCGCGAACTCACGGGGTTCACCCAAGCGCTTAGGGAACGGCACAGCGGCACCAAGTGAATCCTGCGCCTCCTGGGGAAGCGAGCGCAGCATCGGGGTGCTGAAGATTCCAGGCGCGATGGCGAGCACGCGAATGCCGAATTGCGCGAACTCCCGCGCGGCCGGCATCGTCAAGGCCGCGACGCCGCCTTTGGACGACGAATAGGCCGACTGACCGATCTGCCCTTCAAAAGCAGCGACCGATGCCGTGGAGACGATAACGCCACGCTCGCCGCCCGGCAGCGGCTCGGTGCCCTGCATGGCGGCGGCGACAAGCCGCATCATGTTGAAAGTGCCGATCAGGTTGATGCGAATGACACGCTCGTAGTCGGCGAGCGGCATCGGTCCATCACGGCCGACGATGCGCTTCGCCGGCCCGACCCCGGCGCAGTTGACCAGGATACGTGCCGTGCCGTGCGCGGCTGCCGCTTTCTTGACGGCCGCTTCGCCGCTGGTGCTGTCGGCAACATCGCAGGCGACGGCAACGCCTTTGACGTCCGCAGCCACGTCCGCGGCCGCTTTCTCGTTGACGTCGACGATTGCAACCTTCGCGCCGGCCGCAGCCAATGCCCGCACCGTTGCCGCACCCAAACCTGAGGCGCCGCCGGTCACGATTGCAGCCTGTCCCTTGACCTCCATCAGCGGCCTTCCTCCGTGGTGATCACGCGAGAGGATAGAGGCGTCCCATAAAGCTCGTCCACCAGGGATGCACGATTTCGCAAGACGGCGCGCTGGTTGATCGATCCCTTGTCGGTCATCTCGCTCTTGTCCATGGATGGCAGATCGGCCATCAGGATCGCGCGTGCGACGCGCGTCGAAGATCCCTGGCTGAGAGTGGCCAGCTTTTTCAGCAGATCGGCAAACTTCTGGCGGACGCCCGGCGCGCCGACGATATCGGATGCGGACGCGTCGGGACCGAGGCCGCCAAGTTTCCGGCAGGC